>REEF01000429.1 GCA_007695205.1 Planctomycetaceae bacterium | reverse complement strand
ATTCCCCATTCCCCGCTCCCCGCTCCTCGCTCCTCGCCGCTCCGTCGCGTTTCTCGTTCGGTTGGCGGAAAATTCGCCTTGCCTCGGGGAACTGGATTCTGTATTCCTACGCCAACCGCTCGTGTTTCGGGTGCGGACGTCGGACTCGGACGCCAGCGGTGGGATCGGTTGTCGTGCATTTTGGCTCGACCGCCATTCGTCCTTGTCTGTCAAGCGATCTCCTCCAACGGATTGTCGAAGAGCGCACTATGTCCAAGCTAGGCGATTTCGTCCGAAACTCTGGCGCAACGCGCTGGATCCGACCGATCTTCGCAGCCCTGCTGGTGCTGGCGATGCGATCATCGCTAGCCGCCCAGTCCGAAGCGCCCAGCCGTCCGGCGCCGATCCTGGTGGCCGATGTGCGAGTCGTCGGGAACCAGGCGACCAGCGAAGACCAGATCCGCACCCATCTGCGCACGCGACAGCATCGCGAATTCGATGCCGAACTGGTGCGAAACGATATCAACCGACTCGCCTCGACCGGCCGTTTCCAGAACGTCCGCACGTTCACTCAGGATACGCCCGAAGGGGTGGTCGTGACGTTCGAGGTGGTGGAGCAACCGACGATCCACTATATCCGGTTCCTGGGCAACCGGGGCCTGAGCGATCGGGCTCTGTTACGGAGCAGTGGCTTGAACGTCGGCGATCCGATGAACCGTTTTGCGGTCGACGAGGCGCGACGAAAGATCGAGGAACTGTACCACTCGAAGGGCTTCCCCAAGACCGAAGTGATGGTCCAGGAAGGCGACCAGGCTCGGGATCGCGGGGCCGTGTTTGTCATCAACGAGGGCAACCTGGAACGGATCCTGAACGTACGGTTCATCGGCAACTCGATCGCCTCCGATTCCCGCTTGAAAACCCAGATCCGTTCCAAGCCGGGCTGGTTCTACTTGATTGGTGGCCGAGTCAACTTGCGGCAGGTGGACGACGATATCCAGCGTCTGACCGCCTATTATCGCAACCTGGGCTTCTTCAACGCTCGCGTTGGTCGGGACCTGGACTTCACCGAATCGGGCAAATGGGTCACCATCACGTTCGTGATCGACGAAGGTCCTCGTTATGTGGTCCGCAATATACGCATCATGGGCAACGAAGTGTTCGATGGCGACGCGCTGCTCGACCGTCTGGAACTGAACTCAGGCGACTATTTCAACTTGGGCCAGATGCGATCGGATGTCAACAAGTTGCAGGACATCTACGGCGGCCAGGGATTCATTTTTGCCGACATCCGCGCTGACCCACGGTTCCTGGAAGAACCCGGCCAATTGGATCTGGTCTACAGCGTCCAGGAAGGCCAGCCGTGGCGTGCGGGCCGGATCAACGTGAATATCGAAGGCGAACATCCGCATACGCGGCAGAGTGTCGTATTGAACCGGCTGTCGATCCGCCCGGGCGATCTGATCGACATTCGGGAAGTTCGAGCCAGCGAACGCCGTTTGAAAGCGTCGCAGTTGTTCTCGAACGACCCGATGCAGGGTAATCCGCCTGAGGTTCGAGTGCGACCGCCTGAACTGGCGGATCTGGTCGATACGATCGTCGAAGGCCGATCCGCCGGAACACCTGCGTATCGAGGCCAGCAGCCGGATGCGCCCGAAGCGGGGAACCAACCGTAGACACCAGTGCCGGTCACCTTACCACCAGGGCCGCTACGATCAACCGGATCGCCAAACATCGAGGAACCTGAATTGAACTCAAGCCGCTCGCCAGCCGCCGTTACCCTGCTGACCAGCCTGCTGGTCGCGTTGACCGGCTGTTCAGCTCGGCAGCCGGCGCCCGCGACGTTTCCGACCGGCGGCCTGCTGCCCTCTTCGGTCCGAACGCCCGATGTTCCGCCGGTCACCTCGCCCGCCGCACCGGCAACCACTTCGCCCGGCGCACCGGCGGCCTCGTCGGAAGACTCGCGGGTAATCCGAGGCCAGAGTGGCTCGCATTATTCCTGGGCCGGTTCCGGGACGCAGACGTCCAGCTCGACCAACTCAGCCCAACAACTACAAAACGAAACGCCCGGCTCGCACCAGCACACGCGGCAGGCCATGACGGCCTCGCAAGCTCAATACCAGCCGCCGGCCACCTGGCCCCAATCGCCCCCGGCTCAACCATCGGCCCAGCCATCGACCGGCTTGCCTCCGCCACCCAGCTATGCGCCCGCCAATCCATCCGGTGCGCCCATCGGTTCAGGCATGGCGCCGGCCCTCGGTTCGCCTCAGCCGCTGACCGGCCCGCCCGATTTCATTTCGCCCATGCCCGGCATGCCGGGTTACGGCCAGCCGTATGTGAACATCGATCCGACCATGACCACGCCGGTCGACGTGTTCGTGTCCGAAACCCAGACCGGCCGGTTCATGTTCGGTGCCGGAATCAACTCCGACGCGGGCGTTACGGGCCAGATCGTGATCGACGAACGGAACTTTGACATCACGCGAGTGCCGACCGGTTGGCGGGACTTCGTCGACGGCACGGCCTTCCGCGGGGCTGGGCAAGGGTTTCGCATCGAGGCCATGCCGGGCAGCGAGGTCCAGCGTTATCTGGTCAGCTTCACCGAACCGTACCTGCTCAATACGCCGGTCAGCCTGAACGTGAGCGGTTTTTTGTTCGACCGCCGTTACTTCGACTGGAACGAACAGCGGCTGGGCGGCCGACTGGCGCTGGGCTATCGCCTGACCCACGATCTGTCGATCAGCGGAGCGATCCGAGCCGAAGAGGTACAGATCAGTCGTCCGCGAATCGCGGTGCCGGAATTGGACGAGGTGCTGGGCAAGAACGAGTTGTACAGCGGTCGCGTGACGTTGACTCACGATACGCGAGACATCCCGTTCTTCCCCTCCGAAGGCCACTTGATCGAAATGTCGTTCGAGCAAGCCTTTGGCAGCTTTGATTATCCTCGAGCCGAATTGGATTATCGCAAGTACTTTTTGGTCCGCGAGCGTCCGGACGGATCCGGGCGTCATACGCTGGGCTACACGTTCCAACTGGGCTTCAGCGGAACCAACACCCCGCTGTACGAAAACTACTTTGCCGGCGGCTATTCGACCTTACGCGGTTTCCAGTTCCGCGGCGCGTCGCCCGTCAGCTCCGGCACGGACGTCCGCGTCGGCGGCACGTTCCGCTTCTTGGGCTCGGCCGAGTACGTCTTCCCGTTGACGGCCGACGACATGTTGAAAGGCGCCTTCTTCGTCGACTACGGCACGGTCGAAGAAGAGATCACCTTGAACGCCTCGAACTTCCGAGTCGCCCCGGGCTTTGGCCTTCGAGTCAGCGTCCCGGCCCTCGGCCCCGCTCCCTTGGCCTTCGACTTCGCTTTCCCCGTCGCCAAGGCCGACATCGACGACACCCGGGTATTCAGCTTCTTCTTCGGCGTCGGCCGATAAACGGGCTGGAGTGGGAAGTTCTTTGTTCCTCGTTTCCAGTGATCGCACAGAACTTCTGAACTTTGACCTGGCGTATTCAATTTTGTTCGCGTCAACGTCGCCACGATCTCTAATCGATAAATTCGTTGCCGACTTTGCGTGCTCGTTGGGGTTTATCGAGGTCGATGCCTAGTTGCAGGCCGACTTCGACCAGCAGGTTCCAGCCGGCGGCCATTTGGATGTAGCCGGCCAGGTCGCCGCCTTCGGGGATCGCGATGGTCGGGAAGATGGTCGGCCGGCTGGACACGGCGATCACGGGCATCCCGACGCCGTCGACCAGGGTTTTGCGGATCTTCTCTTCGGAAACCTCGTAGGGATCCACCCAGATCACCACTTCGTCGTCCGACATCACCTCTTCGATCCCGTGCACCGCGTAAGTGCCTTCCAGGTAATCGGCCCTTTTCCGAGTGATCTCGTTGGTCTTCAACGTCAGCTCTTCCGCCACTCCGTCATTGCGTCCGGCCCAATAGATTGTCTTGGCGGAAGCGATGCGCGAAACGATCTCCGCGTCGATCGGCATGGTCAATGCCTGTTGGACCGAATCGCTCAACTCTGCCAGGTGCGTGGCCAGTTGCTTCTTGCCCTCGACCGCTTCCAGCAAAGCGCGATAGAACAGCGCCTGTTCCATCACGCTTTTGGTCGCCGCCACAGCCCCCTCGGCTCCACAGCTCAACACATAGCCTCGGTCTGCCAGGGCTTGCAGTGTGGTGTCGGCGAACGCGGTCAAGCTGTATCGGGGGGAATGGCCGGCGCTTTTGAGCGCGGTGAACAGCCGGATCACTTCCGCCGTGCGGCCGGAATTAGAGAGCGCGAACACCGCCCAGCCGTTCAGATCGTACTCCTGAGCCTGCATGCCTGCTTCGGAGTGCAGTTGCAACGCGTAGCCGTGGCGGCGAGCGTGCGAGATCGCATTCTTCGCGGGAAAAATCCGACTGGAACCTTCGCCGGTCATCAGCAGTCGTCCGACTTCGGCGATTTCCCCAGCGGTATCGTCGGCCTGGTCGACATCAAATTGGCGGATGATCTCGGTCGTGGCCAGCATGTCGGTGACCAGTCCGAACGGTCGATAGCGGTCATCGTTGTTCAGCATGATGGTATTCCTTCCAAGCAAGGGATCAAAGAGCTTCCAAGCGGCCTGTCCAGGCCAACAACTGTTGAAAAAAACGCGCGTAATCGCTGCCCACCTCGATGGCTTCGGCCCCGGGCGCACAAGCGGTGAATCGTTCGGCGCCCCAGTCGACCAGCCCGCCTACCCAATGAGGGGCCACATCGGTCGCCAGCGCTGCCGTGCGGCCTCGGCCGTACTGGCCGACCACCAGCACGTCGTCACAGCCGCAGGGCTGAAATTGAAATGTTCCGTCCGCGTCGCGGACAGAAAAATGCTGGGCCTGCAACAACACCGTGGCATCGGTACGAGGGCGAAAGCGATTCAATCCGCCAATCCCCGGCGGCCGGGTCTGCCAGGGCAGGTTCTCCAGGATCGGGTGATCGGTGCAAGGGCGTAACAGGGCGGGTTGGTCGAAATGTACCCGATCGTCCCGGTCGCTGATCTCGACGGGTAACGCTTGGGACACGGGGGTTGCGTCCCAATCGCCGCCCTGCCCGTGGTAGGACTCCCAGCCACCGATCATCAGCAAACCGGCTCCTTGCTGGACCTGGTTCAACATCATTCGTTGCAGCGATGGTTCCAAGAGTTTCGCCGGATAGTCGCTCAGGATGTACAGTTGGCGTGGCACGTCGAACACAGCCGGATTCGCAGCACGGTCGCTCGGTACGTAATCAAACGCCCAGCGACCAGCCTGGATCAGGCCAGCCAGGTAGGCGGCTGCGGTGCGAAGATCGGTGTCTCCCAGATACAAGATCGGCACATTCACGTCCCAGCCCCCCAAGCTGTACTGCCACACGCAGTCACTTAGCGATGCACAATTACCGTTTCAAATATCCGTTCAACTCGGCCGTCACTCTGTCCATGTACGTTTGTAGATCTTCGAGCAGATCGTCACCGCCCGCCAATTCGCCTTGCTGGCCCAGTTTTTCCAACTCGAAGGCCAGATCTACGCCAGACGAGGCTTCGAAGATTCTTAGCGAGCCCTTCAAGGTATGGGACGCGCGGCGCACTAAAGAGCTATCTGAGACTTCCAGGCCTTTTTGAATCTGTTGCATCAAGATTGGGCTCTCCTCTAGGAAGACACCGACCAGTTCTTCCAGCAATTCCGCATCATCGCCGGCTGCATCCAGCGCGGCAGTCCAATCGATTAAGGAGCCAGGACCATTCATGGATTCCCCACGGAGTTTTTCGGCTTCCGCCATCTTCTGAAACAGGACGGTTCCTCGACGGTATCTCGGCCATCAGACCACAAGGGATGCATTTCGACAAGGTGACGGGCGAAACGCCGTTTCCCTCGGTCGGATGCGACGCCAGGGGCCTCTTGACAAACAGTCGTCCGTTATGGTTTGATTTTGCAAGTTGTTTTTCGACAGCGGAATCATTCAGTAGCGGGTCGGCGGGGGCCGTGCCGGTTCTGTGTTGGCGGCACCCTGCATCTTCGAAACTGCGGTTTGATGGAAAAACCCGGCAAAAACGGCACGAATCTAACGCCTGGCGAGACGGTGGTCTTATACCCAACCTTCGGCCATCTGGTCGAAGACGGGCGTGCTTGGCGGATCGCGGTACAGGGAACGGTATTCGAGGCGGGGCAGGTGGGGTTCCGCAAGCGTCTTCTGCTGCGCTTGCTGCGGCGTGTCATGCAGGCTCGACCCGAGGATCTGGATACCGAGATCTTTCAGCAGCGAATTCAGGGTTTCATCGCCGCGACCGAAAAAGGAAGGCGGATTTCGGTACGGGTGGGGCCGCGATCGCAGATTTTACGCAAGGCGTCCAACCGGAGCGGCTATTTTTCCGGGGCCATTCGGATCGCGATCGACGAGCTACACGCGGTCAGCGGTGGTCCGCACAGTTGCTGGGTCAATCTTGAAACGGTGGATCCCCACCAACACAATGGCCATCGCCATGCGCAAGTCCAATTACTGAAAGACGAGGGGATTTCAGTCATCTCGGACATCGACGACACGATCAAGCACAGCGAGGTTACCTGCCGTCAATCGTTGCTGGCCAATACGTTCCTGAACGAATTCCGCTCGATCGACGGCATGGCGGAACTCTACCGCTCCTGGGCCGATCGTGGCATCGATTTTCACTATGTTTCGTCCAGTCCCTGGCAACTGTTCCAGCCGCTTCACGATCATTGCCTGTCGGCTGGATTCCCCCCTGGTTCGTTCCACCTGCGATCTTTTCGGCTGCGCGATCACATGATTCGGCGGCTGCTGAGGATCCGGCGGCGTGGAAAGGCCACCGTGATCCGAGCGATCGTGAACCTATTCCCGCTCCGTCGATTCGTGCTGATCGGCGATTCTGGTGAAAAAGACCCAGAGATCTACAGCGATGTGGCTCGACGGTTTCCCGACCGGGTGGTCGCCATTTTCATCCGGAATTTGGCTTCTCATCCTTTGGACGCCGGGCGAGCCGGAAAGGTACTTCGGGGCATTCCATCCGGCAAGCTGCTTGTCTTCGAGCATGCGGCCCAGCTTCTGGACCGATTGCCTTGCTGAAATCCCTGGGACTCCCCTTGTCATAAGCTGCAGGTTGGTCCATGATTTAGGGCTTCGTATCTGGACAGGGAACGCCCCACCATGTTTCCCGCTTTTTGGTTGAGAAGGAGAAGTTACTGAATGGCTCGTTACACAGGTCCAAAGGCGAGGGTCAACCGGCGTCTGGGAGTGATGATCTACGAGAATGCCGGTGCCACGCGTGCTGCGGAGCGTCGCGAGGCACCTCCAGGAATGCACACACGCGGTAGGCGACCCACGAACTACGGGCTCGCCTTGATGCAGAAGAAGAGGATCAAGCACTACTACGGGATCGGCGAACGCCAGTTGCGGCGGTTCTTCGACAACGTAACTCACAAGAAAGGCAACACGGGCGAAATGCTTCTGTTGCTTTGCGAACGCCGTTTGGACAACGTGGTTCGCCGTGCCGGGTTCACCAAGACGCGGCCCCAGGCTCGTCAGGGCATCGTCCACGGGCACTTTCAGGTCAACGGCCGCAAGGTCACCAAGCCCTCGTACCTGTTGCGTCCCGGCGACGTGATCACGGTCCGGCCGCGTGAAAACCTGCTGAACCTGTACCGGTACTTGGCCGACGATAATCGCGGAGAGCCCCTGGATTGGGTCAGCTTTGATTCGGATACGTTGCGAGCGACCGTTCAAGGGCAGCCCGGGCCTAGCGATATCAGCTTGCCGGTCGACGTGAACATGGTCATCGAGTTCCTGTCCCGATAGCGGTCTCATGCATAGTCACAGTCAATTAGTAGTACTTGGTGGTGGTCCCGGTGGTTACGCTGCGGCCTTCCTGGCGGCAGACGAAGGGCTCGAGGTCACGCTGGTCGAGGCCGAGACGCGGTTGGGCGGGACGTGCCTTTTGCGCGGCTGCATTCCGTCGAAAGCCTTATTGCACGTGGCGCGAGTGATCTCGGAGGTCGACGAGTTGCGTAGCGAGTGGGGCGTGACGTACGAGGCGCCGCAGATCGATGTGGACCGGGTGCGAACTCGCAAGGACCACGTGATCAGCACGTTGACCAGCGGGTTGACGCAGTTGGCCAAACGCCGCAAAGTCCGCGTGATCCAGGCTCGTGGTGCCTTCGAGGACTCGACCACCCTGCGACTGGACGGCGACCATGAATCGATTCCCAAGGCCCGCAAGTTGACCTACGATCATCTGATCTTGGCCACCGGTTCGCTGCCGGCGATGCCGACCATGTTCGCGATGGACTCGGATCGGATCATGGATTCCACCGGCGCGTTGAACATGGCCGACATCCCTCAGCGGTTGCTGGTGATCGGCGGCGGCTACATCGGGCTGGAACTGGGGTCGGTCTACGCGTCGTTGGGATCGCAGGTCAGTGTGGTCGAATTGACCGACGGGCTGTTGCCCGGCGCGGACCGGGATCTGGTGCGTCCGCTGCACAAGCGTCTAAGTCGCTTGTTTGACGAGCGAATTTATTTGAACACGAAGGTCGGATCCCTGGGGCTGCGCGGCGACGAGGTCGAGGTTGCCTACGAGGGGCCGGCCAAATATGGGGTCGAGCACTACGACCGCGTTTTGGTCTCCGTCGGTCGTCGCCCGAACAGCAAAGGTCTTGGCCTGGAAAACACGCAAGTCGAGATCGACGATCGAGGCTTTGTTCAGTGTGACAAGCAGCAACGGACCCGGGATTCCCATGTGCTGGCGATCGGGGACGTAGCGGGCGAGCCGATGCTGGCTCACAAAGCGACGCACGAAGCCAAGGTGGCGGTCGAGGTGGTGCTGGGCAAAGCGGCGGAATTCGACAAAGTGGCCATCCCGGCCGTCGTGTTCACCGACCCTGAAATCGCCTGGGCAGGGCTGACCGAAGACATGGCCAAGGCCAGTAAGCGCAAACACGAGGTCGCCACGTATCCTTGGGCCGCCAGCGGTCGAGCGCAGGCGTTGGGGCGCACCGAAGGATTGACCAAGCTGCTGATCGACCCGGACACACAGCGAGTGCTGGGATGCGGGGTGGTCGGTCCCGGGGCCGGCGAGTTGATTGCCGAAGCGGTGTTGGCGATCGAGATGGGTTGCGAGGTGCGCGATCTGACCGAATCGATCCATCCGCACCCGACCCTGAGTGAAACGCTGATGAACGCGGGCGAGGTCTTCTTTGGCACCGCCACCGAAATCTACAAGCCGCGCCGCACCACGAAGTAAAGCGTCAACCGCAGGGGTTGTTCGGAGACCCTAACAATCTCGACGTCGAGCGGCGAGGATTCAAGGCCCATTGTCGGCCGATGATTGGCTCACGGTCGTGAGGCAAAGACCAGCCCACCGATCACGATTCCTCTCCACCTGACCAGTGGCACTCCACCGAAATTTGCCGCATACTGAAGCATCTTCCCAGCCTTCGCTTGTAAAAGAGATAACGTCGATGATCGATAAGCGGCTTGTTGCCATTCTGATTATCTTTCCCATCGTCACCACGGTAGCTGCCGACGAACGGTTGCTGGAACGGCGCAAATCCGCATACAACGAGGTCCTGGTCACGGAAACCGGCCAGGGTCTGCGGGTCCTGCGGTTCGAGCCTGACGGAGCTCGGCAGACGGTTGTCAAGCCGGGCGATCCGGAGCATCTGGAACTGCCTTACGCGCGGGTGATCCCGCTGGGCCTGGCCTTGGCGGACGATCCGCAACGGGTGTTGATCGTCGGATTGGGCGGCGGGACGATCCCCAGCATGTTCCGCAAGCATCTGCCGGAACTGCGGATCGACGCCGTCGAGATCGACCCGGTAGTGGTTGACGTCGCCCGGCGGTATTTCGGGTTCCGTGAAGATGCGGCCATGCGCGCCTACGTCCAGGATGGGCGGCAGTTCATCCAGCAGCGAACGAACCTTTACGATGTGATCTTCTTGGACGCCTTCGGTGCCGACAGCATCCCGCATTCGCTGACGACACGCGAGTTCTTGCAGTCGGTGCGTCGCGCACTGAAGCCCGGCGGGCTGGTGGTCGGCAACATCTGGAGCCGCAGTTCGAATTGGCTGTACGATTCGATGATCGTCACCTACCAAGACGTGTTCGACAGCGTCTATGTGGTCGATATCCAGGGCGTGGGGAACAAGCTGGTGATCGGCCTGACCACCGAACGCCGCTTGAATCGTCAACAGGCTCGGCTGCTGGCGGCCCAGTTCTCCAAACGTCTGGGGCTGCGATACGAACTGGGGCAATTGGTGGATTACGGTTTCCGGCTACCCGGCGAAGATGGAGTGGGCGGACGAGTCTTGCGAGACAGCGATCGGGAAGGGCGTCGACCGTGAATACGCAGTGGGATGTGATTGTCGTCGGGGGCGGTGGCAGCGGATTGGCCGCAGCGGTCCGTGCGGCCGAGCAGGGCTGCCGAGTATTGCTGCTGGAGAAATGTGCTCAGTTGGGTGGGACGACGGGCATCGCGGTCGGATCGTATACGGCCAATCGCACCGTCCATCAGCGTCGTGCCGGGATCGAGGATGATGCGCACCGGCACGAGGCCGACGCGGGGCAATTCGGACCGACGGAAATCCAGGCCCGTAATAACGGAGCGTTACGGTTATTCTTCCTGGAACAGGCCGCCGAAACGCTGGATTGGCTGATGGGCATGGGGTTGCGTTTTCACGGTCCCAGCCCGGAACCACCCAACCGTGTGCCCCGGATGCACAATGTCGTGCCCAACGCCAAGGCCTACATCGCCGTGCTGCAAAGCCGTCTGCTGCGGTTGGGCGGTACGGTCGTGTGTCAAGCTCAAGTGACCGGACTGACGTGGACAACCGACGCGGCAACACGGCGGGTATCCGGCGTCGTCGCCCAGGTGGCTGGGCAAGGTTCCGTCGCGTTTTCCACGCGGCTGGGCGCCGTGCTGGCGGCGGGCGACTATGCCAATAGCACTGCCTTGATCGCTCGCTACAAGGGCCAACCGTTCGCTAAGATCGAAGGCATCAATCCGCACTCGACGGGCGATGGGCACCAGATCGCAGAACAAGCCGGCGGACAACTGGTGAATATGGATGTGACGTACGGCCCTGAACTGCGTTTTATCCCGCCACCGCGCAAACCGTTTTCCCAATTGCTGCCCGGCAGCGGGCCGGTCGCGTGGCTGATGGGCCGACTGCTGCCGCTGGTACCTCAAGCCGTGATCCATCGCATGATCAAACGGCTGCTGGTCACCTGGCAGCACCCCGAAGACGCCTTGTTCGATGATGGTGCCATCCTGGTCAATCAGCGTGGCCAGCGGTTTTGCCGGGAATGCGAATCGCCAGCTCGAGAGATCGCCATTGCCGAACAGCCGGAGAAATGGGCGTATCTGGTACTGGACGGTGCTCTGATCCAGCGTTATCGCCGTTGGCCGCATTTCATCTCGACCGCGCCCGAGATCGCTTACGCCTACGTCGACGACTATCGCCGGTTGCGGCCGGATATCACCGTCATGGCCGACCAACTGGACCCGTTGGCCAAGCAACGCGGCCTGCCTGCCGAAACGCTACGGACGACCGTTGCGGCATCCCCATCGATGAATGGTGGACCATGGGTGCTGTTGGGCCCGGTCAAGGCCTACTTCACAACCACCGAGGGTGGTGTGCAGGTCGATACGTCGTTGCGAGTGCTGGATGCCGCCCGCCATGCGATCCCGGGACTGTACGCCGTCGGCCAAAATGGATTAAGCGGTATGGTGCTTTGGGGCCACGGCCTGCACATCGCCTGGGCCATCACCAGCGGGCGACTGGCCGGTCAGACCATCGCCCAATCAAGGGACGACGGATCTCAACTTCCGTGATATCTCGCCGCAGTGTTGCGATCGACGTTTCGCTCGGAGGTGGACGGATTGGCAATCCGTCCTACTTTTTATGCAGCCATGGGGTATACTGGACCCGTTGGTCTGACGCCAGTCAGTGGTAGTTATCGGTGGTTCGGTTCGAAAAGGAGATAACGGTCATGGGTATCGGGATGCGTCTTTGTGCGACGGCTTGTTTGGGAATGATGCTCGCCGCCGGGTTGGTCTCGGCTGCGCCCCATCATACGGTTTTGATCGAGGCCGAGAGCTTTGACGAGTTGGGCGGTTGGGTCATCGATACCCAGGTGATGGATCAGATGGGCTCGCCCTTTTTGATGGCTCATGGCCTGGGACGACCGGTCGCTGATGCCGAGACTCAGGTGACGTTGCCTGCACCGGGAACGTATCGCGTCCTGGTTCGCACTCGGGACTGGGCAGCGCCGTGGGGGGCCTCGGAATCGCCTGGCCGATTTCAGGTACTGATCCAGGACGAGCCTCTTCCAACGGTTTTCGGAACGGAGGGCCAGGCGTGGCATTGGCAGGCGGGCGGCTCGGTCGAGATCGCTGATGCGGATCGTCCGATCCGCGTGGCGCTCCGCGACTTGACGGGTTTCAACGGTCGATGCGATGCGATCCTGTTGACGACGGATCCGGATCTGGTGCCGCCCAACGAGGGCGAGTCGATGGCCCGTTTTCGAAATCAACTGTTAGCTCATCCTGAGATCCCTGAAGACGTTGGCAGCTACGATCTGGTGGTGGTCGGCGGCGGCATGGCCGGGATCTGCTCTGCCGTGTCGGCGGCGCGTCTGGGCCTGACGGTTGCTTTGATCCAGGATCGACCCGTTCTGGGTGGCAATAACAGCTCGGAGATCCGTGTCCATCTTCACGGTCGTATCCACTTGCCGCCTTATCCGGCCCTGGGCGGCATCGTCAACGAATTGGGGCCTCATGCCATCGGCAACGCGCGACCGTCCCGCTACTACGAAGACCAGCGGAAACTGGAGATCGTGCAGAGCGAACCGACGTTGGAACTGTTCCTGAACACGCGTGTCAACGCGGTCGAGCTGGACGGTTCTCGGATCACGGCGGTCGTGGGGCAGGACGTCGGAACGGGCCGCCGCATGCGGTTTACCGGCCGTTGGTTCGCCGATTGTACGGGCGACGGGAACTTGGGCTACCTGGCCGGGGCCGATTATCGGTACGGTCGCGAGAGCCGTGCGGAGACCGGCGAAGCGTTGGCTCCGGAAGAACCGGATCGGCTGGTGATGGGGACCTCGGTCCAATGGTACTCGAAAGAAACCGAAGAACCGACCAGCTTTCCCGAAACACCGTGGGCCATCCAGTTCACGGAAGAGACGTATCAGAAGGCCGTGGCCGGCGAATGGAATTGGGAGACGGGTTTTCTGTTGGATCAAATCGAACAGTTTGAAAAGATCCGCGACCATGGACTGCGCGCCGTATTTGGCAACTGGTCCTATCAGAAGAACCACGCGCCGGACCGCTGGAGATACGAGAATCGCGATTTGGACTGGGTCGCCTACATCGGGGGAAAACGCGAATCGCGACGACTGCTGGGCGACGTGATCCTGCAACAGCAGGACATCGTCGATCAACGCGAGTTTCCCGACGCCTCGGTGACCACCACGTGGACGATCGACTTGCACTACCCGACCGATTTCCAAACAGAGCACTTTCCCGGCAAAGAGTTCCGATCTCGGGCTGAGCACGTTCGAATCGCGCCGTACCCGATCCCCTACCGATGTTTCTATTCGCGTAACGTGGAAAACCTGTTCATGGCAGGACGGAACATCAGTGTCACGCACGTGGCATTGGGAACCGTACGCGTGATGCGAACATTGGGGATGGTCGGCGAGGTCGTCGGCATGGCGGCGGCGGTATGCAAGCGTCATCAGGTGGATCCGCGCCAGGTCTATACGGACCACTTGGATGAGTTAAAGCAACTGATGACCGAGGGGGTAGGCAAGCTGCCGTTTCCCACCCCGGCGCCACCACCACAGCCTCCCAAATGGATTGGCAGCGCCGGTCCCAATCTGGCTCGCGCTGCCCAGGTGTCTGCCTCGGGCCATTACGATCTGAACCAGTATCCGGTCAGCAATATCAACGACGGTCGGATCAGTTACACCGACAATCGGCTACGCTGGGTCAGCGACACCCAAGTGCCCGACAAGGTCGAGTTGATGTGGGACCATCCCCAAACGATTGGTGCCGTCCGCCTAGTGACCGGCCAAGCGGGGGGAAACGAGGGGCCGCGGACCCCGATCACTCGTTTTGTGCTACAGTATCATGATGGGACCGGTTATCGTGACATTCCAGAGACGCGGACCGAGAATAACGACGCAGTCGATTGGCACGCTCGATTTCCCACGGTCACCTCCGACCGTTTGCGGTTGGTCGTGACGCAGACGCCTGGCGAGTTGACGCGGATCTGGGAATTTGAGGTCTACGGGCCGCCCATAAATTCCCCCTGATCGAAATATTCAACCATCCGGCCTCACGGCCTTGGATTACCCTTGAACGGCTGGCATCGCCGTGCGACAATCGAAGTTTGCCGCTGATAACCAGCGGCGGGGCGAGCATTTTTTTACGTCGTTCGCCGCCAGATTCCTTACCAGGGAGTGGAGGTAATGAGAGTTATTCCGCTAGGTGACAAAGTCGCCGTCAGGCGATTGGAAGCTGAAGAGACGACCGAGGGCGGGATCATCCTGCCCGACTCGGCGCGCGAAAAACCGCAGCAAGGGCGGGTTTTGTCCGTCGGGGATGGGCGGCAGTTGAGCGATGGTTCGCGGACGGCGCACCAGGTCCAGGAGGGCGATCGCATCCTGTTTTCGCAATGGGCGGGGATCGAAATCATTGTCGATCGGGAGGAGGTGCTTATTATGAAAGAGGATGAGATTTTAGCCGTTTTGGACTAGGTTTCGCTTTGAGCGAATCAGGAAGGGGAAGAGAACCAATGTTCACACGAATCAGGATTTTCGTATGGATCGGTCTGGTTGGCATCGCATGCGGCATGGGTTTTTCCGGCGTGCTGGCCAGCGATGAAGACCGACAAGGACAATCGGAGCAGGCCTCCAGCGACCAGCAATCGCCCCCTGCGGTTTCCGATGACACTTCGAATCCTGCCGAACCATCCGGCGATTCGGACGTGGATGTGCCGAATTACGAGCAGATGGTATCCCGAGCGATCCGTTATTTGGCGACTCGAGGCCAGGCTGCGGATGGGTCCTTCAGCCGTTTTTCGGGTCCCGGGGTCACCGCGTTGGTGACGACGGGAATCCTGCGGCACGGCCGGACGCCCGACGATCCGGTGGTGGCTCGAGCCCTTGCGTATCTTGAGCAATTCGTCCAGCCGGACGGGGGAATCTATCGCGAAACGACCGTGTTTCGCAACTATGAAACCTGTTTGGCCATGCTGTGCTTTGTCGAGGCGAATCAGGACGGGCGTTACGACGAGCTATTGGAGAGGGCGGACGCCTTCGTCAAGGGAATTCAATGGGGCGAGCAACACGGTGTCGATCCTTCGGATTTCGCGTACGGGGGCGCCGGGTACGGCAAGCACGAACGGCCCGATCTGTCGAATACGTCGTTTCTGATCGAAGCGCTCCGTGCCGTGGGCAACGACGAGAACAGCGAAGCGATCCAGCGTGCCCTGATCTTCGTATCGCGAACCCAAAACCTGGAATCCGAACACAACACGACTCCGTTTGCGACAAAGAACGAGGACGGTGGGTTCTATTACACGCCGGCCGCCGGGGGCAGCAGCCAAGCCGGTGAGACGCCTGCGGGCGGTCTGCGCAGTTACGGATCGATGACCTACGCAGGGCTCAAGAGCATGATCTATGCCGGCGTGGGGCCGGACGACCCTCGAGTGCAAGCGGCCGTTTCGTGGATCGAAAAGCATTACGATCTTTCGTCCAATCCGGGCATGGGCGATGCCGGTTTGTACTACTATTACCACACGTTTGCCAAAGCACTGGACGCGATGGGGTATGACGAGTTCGTCGACCAGCACGGCAACCGTCACAATTGGCGTGAAGAGCTTCGGATGGAGTTGGCTCGGCGGCAGCATCCCGAGGGTTTTTGGGCCAACTCGAACGAACGGTGGCTGGAGGGCGATGGGAACCTGAGCACCGGATACGCCTTGTTGGCGCTCGCCTATTGCAAACCCACCTCTTCCAGCGATGATGATCGTCACGATTGACGGCCCGGCGGGTGCCGGCAAATCGTCGGTCGCCAAGCGATTGGCGGATCGGCTGGGATACGACTTTCTGGACACGGGAGCCATGTACCGCGTGGTTGCGCTGGCAGGACTGCGAAGCGGTATCGATTGGGACGATGCGGATGCGGTGGCCCAGTTGGCTCGGTCCGTCGACATCCGATTCGAGGATCCCCGTATTCTGTTGAACGGCGAGGACGTTTCCGTAGCGATCCGCGCGAACGAGACGACCGTGGCCGTTCGTCATGTGGCCGATCATCCGGAGGTTCGGCAGCATCTGGTTTCGCTGCAACGACAATTCGCGGTTGGCCGGAACCTGGTGACCGAGGGGCGCGATCAGGGAACGCTGGTCTTCCCCGACGCCGCGTGCAAGTTCTTTTTGAATGCCAGTGCCCAGGAGCGAGCGCGGCGGCGGGTGGCGGACCTGCGAGCTCGTGGGCAGGAGGTGCCGTTCGAGGACATTTTACGGCAGCAGCAGCGGCGGGATGACGAAGACCGTCAACGTCCGCTGGGTGGGCTGATGATGGCCGCTGACGCCCTCCGGATCGACACCGATGGCCTGTCGCTGGATCAAGTGGTCCGGCGTTTGGAGCAGATCGTCCGCCGGCGCGTCGAGCAGTTGGCAGGCGAGCCGACCGCCGACTCGACCGATAAGCAATCTTGAATTTTTCCGGAGGCGGTCGATGTCCGAACGGTCTCTTTCCAAACGCACGAGCTATGCCGTGTTGCAGGTGTTGGCACAGGGACTGGGGATCCTCTTGTTCTCGATCCGTTTCCTGGGGCGCGAACACATTCCTGTCGAGGGCGGCGTATTGGTCTGCTCGAATCATCAGAGCTTTTTCGACCCGGTGCTGGTCGGGATGGGGTTCCGGCGACGGCTGAACTATCTGGCTCGAAAGACCCTTTTCCGCTTCTATGTGTTTCGTTGGCTGATCGAGTTTTTGGACGCGATCCCGATCGATCGGGAAGGCGGCGGATTGGGTGGCTTGAAGGAAACGCTCAAGCGGTTGAAACGGGGCGAGTTGGTGTTGATTTTTCCGGAGGGCACGCGCACTCGAGACGGGGAAGTGGCGGCCTTGAAGCCCGGCTTTGTGGCCCTGGCGCGGCGCAGCAAGACCCCGCTGTTGCCTGTGGCTGTGGATGGCGCCTACGATGCCTGGCCGCGCGAGGCCAAGTTTCCTCGGCGATCGCGGGTCAGCGTCTCGATCGGCCCGCCGATGATGCCCGAATACGTTCGGACGCTGACCGACGAACAATTGGTCGCCGAGCTGGAACGGCGGATCCGTCACTGCCACGCGGTGGCGCGACGCATGTGTCGGCGCTAGGCTGGGACCGATGCCAGCCGCAGATGCCCAACCTCTCGCCCAAAGACGCGGAGTCGGGTACAATGCAGCTTATCACGCGATTCGGCCGCAACCGTTGAAAAGGAACGGATGAGCTTTCACGTCGATCTGGATGTTTTCCGAGGTCCCATGGATCTGCTGCTGTACCTTGTTCGCAAGAGCGAGTTGGAGGTGACGCAGATCTCGGTGGCGACGATCGCCGAGCAGTTCTTGAGCTATCTGGAAATCCTTCAGGAGATGGACGTCAATCTGGCGGCAGATTTCATCGAGATGGCCAGCACGCTGATGGAGATAAAATCTCGGATGGTGCTACCCCGAGGCGGCGAGGAGACCGAAGAGATCGAGGACCCTCGGGAGGAACTGGTCGAACGGCTGCTGATGTACAAAAAGTACCGTGATGCGGCCAGCATTTTGGATGAACAGAGCCGCCATTGGCAGCAGCGATTACCTCGACTGTCCGACGACCTTCCGCCTCGCCGAACGGAACCGGCGGTGCAACCCATCCAGGAACTGGAATTATGGGACCTGGTCAGCGCCTTCGGTCGCATCGTTCGGGACAGCCAAGTAGTACAACCGGCCAGCATTGTCTACGACGACACGCCCATCCATGTCCACATGGACGTGATCCATCAGAGGCTGATCGAGCATGGGCGTGCATCGTTTTCGGACATGTTCCAACCCGGGATGCACAAATCGACCATGATCGGCGTCTTTTTGGCGATCTTGGAATTGGTGCGGCACCACAGCGTCCGCACGGAGCAGGAGGATCTGCATGGCGAGATCTGGATTCTTCCCGGAACCGCGTTTCACGAGCAACTCGATCTGTCCAATGTCGACAACTATGGGCAGCCACCCAAAGGACAGGTCGAACGTGGCAAGACGGCCTCATCCAGCGGGCAGCGTGAAAAAGTCGCACAATCCGTCCAGCCGCTTCCATCTGAAGATTGAACTGGCAATGCACGGATTTGGTCTTTGTCCTTTGAGCTTCTTTTGATTCTTCCCCTCTGGAATTCGATGATAAAATGGATTAGCTGGACAAGCAAGAGCGGCACTACTATTGATTCTTTGGACCGGTTTGGAAGCTGCGATGAAACGCCGCATTGTGATTACAGGAGCAGGATGTATTACACCTCTGGGGACCACTCCCTCGGCGATGTGGAATGCGCTGATGGAGGGACGATCCGGCGTGGGACCGCTGACTCTATTTGACGCCAATGGCTTTCCCGTACGGATCGCTGCCGAGGTTCGAAACTGGGATCTCTCGGAGGTTTGCGAGCATGCTGACGATCTTCGCCGACATGCTCGGCAGACGCATTTCGCTATCGGCTCGGCTTTGACCGCAGCTCGATCCGCCGGGGTTTCGGACTTGACAATCGATCGCAATCGGGTGGGCGTCTACACGGGCTGTGGGGAGATCTACCCGAACTTCCAGCAATTCTGCCGCTGCATGGCTGCAGGAACTTCCGAGCAGAGCTTCGAAATCAGCGATTTCTTGCAGACTGCCCAAATGTCCTGTCCGCCGGACGAGCAGATGATCCTCGAACCTGGTTCGGCGGTGGGGTTGATCGCAGGTCTGTTGGACGCCCGCGGGCCGAACATCAACTATACGGCGGCCTGTGTTAGCAGCAGCAAGGCGATCTGCGACGCGGCGGATGCAATTCGCTATGGTGATGCGGACATCATGCTGGCCGGGGGCGCTCACAGCATGATCCATCCTTTTGGGTTGACCGGGTTTCATCGCCTCTCGACACTCAGCACGTTCCAGGGTCCGCCCACCGAGGCCGCTCGGCCTTTCGACCGCGAACGCGATGGATTTGTGGTGGGCGAGGGCGGCACGATGTTGGTTGTGGAAGAACTGCAGCACGCGTTGCGTCGTGGGGCCGAGATCTGGGGAGAATTACGAGGTTGGGCGACAACCCACGACGCGTATCGGATCACGGATTTGGAGCCTGAGGGGCGAGCGGCAGCTCGTTGCGTGGGCTTAGCCCTGCATCAAGCCGAACTGAATCCGGAGGACATCGACTACATCAACGCGCATGGATCGGGAACGGTCGTCAACGACAAGACGGAAACGTTAGCGATAAAGCGATCGCTGGGAAACTGGGCGTACCACGTGCCGATCTCGAGCACCAAGAGCATGACGGGTCATTTGACGACCGCGTGCGGAGCGATCGAGGCTTTGATTTGTGTGATGGTGCTGCGTCACGGCGTTGCACCGCCGACGATCAATTACACCACTCCGGATCCTGCGTGCGACCTGGACTACGTGCCCAACACGGCCCGCCCCATCTTGTGCAAACACGTCATGAACAATAGTTTCGGATTTGGTGGACAAAACGTTGTCTTGATCTTTTCGCGATTCGAACGGTAATCCATGCCGATTGGGCTTCCCCGTCCCTGCTTGGCGGTCCCCAGCCGTCATGGTACAGTGTTTCCACAAGAATCGTTGTCGGCTCGTCTGCCGCCCGTTGCGTTTGGATATCAGCCGCCCAGCGGTTCGTGACGCCGTTGGCAAGACGCCGCAAACTCCAGGCGGAAAATCCAGATCACCATGTCATCCTGGCCACTCATTTCGCACTTTGCAAGCATGTTGCAAAACCCGCAGGTCGGGTTCCGAGATCCGGAATTGCAGCGTTGCTCGGTCGAAATGAATCAGTTGGGACAGCCCAAGGCCCGTAGCGGGAATTTCGCCACCGTCTACAAGGGATATCGACCGGATGGCAGCGAGTTTGCGATCCGTGTGTTCAATCGCCGCCAGGACGAGCGTTTGGAGCACTATCGAACGATCAGCGAGTATTTGGAACACCGATCGATCTCCAGTATCGTTTCGTTCGACTACGACCAGCGCGGCATCCGATCTGCGGGGGACGGCAAGTATTATCCGTTGTTGATCATGGAATGGGTGCCCGGCATCACCCTGTTCGAATGGACGCGAGACCGCTGTCGCGAAGGTTACGCCCAGGCGTTGCAGATCGCGGCGGACGTTTGGTTGCACTTGGTACGGGAG
Source organism: Planctomycetaceae bacterium (assembly GCA_007695205.1). Classification (GTDB taxonomy): domain Bacteria; phylum Planctomycetota; class Planctomycetia; order Pirellulales; family Pirellulaceae; genus SKKK01. Next base: position 2,413 of record REEF01000429.1, on the reverse strand, counting down.
CTGGCCGAACATGAAGTCGTCCACGGCGATCTGCAGCATGGCAACGTGATGGTTTCGCCGGAAGGTCATTTCAAGCTGGTCGATTACGATTGCATGTGCGTTCCCTCGCTGATCGGTCGCCGCAATATGGAAACTGGCCTGCCGCCGTATCAGCACCCGGAGCGGAACGCGGATACCATCCTGTTTCCCGGTCTGGACAATTTTTCCGCGTTGTTAATCTACGTGGCCCTTCGGGCGCTGGCCGCCCAGCCGCTGTTGTGGATGACATACGTGGACCAACCGGATTATGACCGCATCTTGTTCCGGGATGAGGACTTCCGCACGCCGGCCTCGTCGCCGTTGTACCATGACCTGTTGAACTCGCCCGACGAACACGTCCGCGATTTGGCTCACTACCTGTTCGAGTTATCGCGTTACGCATTGCACGATGTGCCGCCGGTGGACGAGGTGCTGTTATGGTGTGAATCGCTGGACGATCTGATCGCAGACCAACAATGGGACAAGGTCGTTCGGTTGGTCGAACGAATGGGTCCCGACGAACATATCTCGCCGGACCTGCAGCCTTTGGTGGCGGACGCGCAACGGCGAGTCGCGTGTCGTCGCGAAATCGAGGAGGCGTTCGAAAAGGGCGAGGAGGAACGTATCGAGCAGTGCTTCCAGACGGGGCTGCTGCACGATTACCCGGACGCCGAACATCTGTTGGAACCGGCCAGCCGCGCCGGCCAGGTGCGGGGAGTGCTCCGCATCCTGAAATCGGCTCGCCATCTGCAAGCCTGGGAAAAGTTGAAGAGCACCTGGCAGGAGAATCAGGAGCTGCTGCAAGGTCGAGCCAGCGCGCGGCCTTTCGAGATCGAGGTAGAAAAGCTGTTGCTTGTCGACCGTTTGCGCCAGATGCTGGCCGCAGCCTCGCCGGATCCTGCCGCCGTGCAGGATGCCTGGCAGGATCTTCAGCAGCTTGGTGGACACCCCCTGGGCGATTCGATCAAGGCGTCGGCCGAACAATTGATGGAGCAGCACCAACACTTGAAGAACCTGGAGCAGGCGCTGGCGGAACAGCCCGCTTCGCCCACATTGGCTTTTGACAAAAAGCTGGTCGCTGCGGCTTGTGGCGAGGTGATTCACAAACTGGATCGCGATCTGCCCGCAGTCCAAGCATACCGAGCGGCTCAGCAGCGATTGAAACGCGTCCGCCGCGTACACGAATTGGAGAAGACGGGCACGGTGCAAAGCGAAACGTACATCGCCGACGTGCTCAAGCATCTGCCGGAAAATTATCATCATGGACTCGTCAAACGCGCGCAACAGGCCGCGCGACGCGTCAAGGTCTTCAAGGTCCTGCAAGCGGCTATCGACAGTTCCGCTTCAGAACGTGAAATCATCGAAGCGTGGAAGAAGCTGGGGGAAGTGCGAGGCCGCGTTTTGGCGTCCGTCCAGGTCCAAAAACGAGTCGAATTGGCCGCGGCGCGGATGCCTCTCTTGCGAGCGTTGAAAGAGATTCCGCGGCGGCTGGATCTTGAACAACAAAAGCAACTGGTGCAACAAGTCTGGGACCCCAAACTGCTGGACGATTGTCCCGCCGCCGACCCCTGGCGCGATCTGTACGAGGGAGTCAAGTCGAAACGCGAAATGCTCGAAAGTCTTGAACAAGCGATCGCTGAAGAAGATCTGGATCGAGCCGAACGCCTGTTGCAATCGCCCGAATTGGCGGATGTCGAACTGCCGGCCCAGTCGTCCATCACGCTACACGATCTGAGAAACCGCAACCAGCAGCGTGCGGTTGCCAACCGTCAGGCCATCGTGACCTCGCTGCTGGAACATGACCGCACCGCCTTCCTCGATCGTTTCGATGCTCGCACGGTCGCCGAGATCTGCCAACAGGCTCGGCACCATCAGCCCGTGGTGCGACAATGGGTCGAAGCCGAAATACTGCCGGCCGATCGAATCGGGTTCGCCATCGATGCAGAAACCGCCATAACAAGAGACGAGGACCAACAACTGCGTCTACGTTGGACGTGGCCGCCGTCGACGATCACCGACCAATGCCATCTGGTGATCAGCAACCAGCGGCCTGGCCAACATGCGTTACCCGAAGATCTGCCCGCCTTGTATTCGGCTACCATCGCCAGGGACCAATGGGACCAGCAGGCGGGGCACCTGATCCAGGCCGACCCACAGTGGGAAGGTAGCCAAATTTTCGTCTGGGCGACCGTAGAACTGGGATTCCAGACGTTTTATAGCGAACCCTTTGAAATCGGAGTCATCCAACCGGCTGACGCCAAGCCCCGTCGTTGGGGCCTGTTTCGCAGATGGCGCTCGGAAAAACCTGCCGAGAGTTCTGAACACGAATCGGAAGAAACCCCCTCGTAGGACGGATTGGCAATCCGTCCCACAAACAAGTAGGACGGATTGGCAA
>REEF01000894.1 GCA_007695205.1 Planctomycetaceae bacterium | reverse complement strand
AGCAGATGCCCGCGTGCCAGCAGGCACGCCAACACCAGTTCCACGACCTCGGATTTCCCGATCAGCGTCCCGTTCAGCGACTCGCGCAAGCGGTCGATGGCCGACTGATAGGAACAGGCCGTGTCTCCGACATGAGCATGCTCTTCGACCGGTATCGCCTCGGATGCGGTCAACACAGACATTTCTTTTTTCCTTTCTCTCATTTTCCCAAAAAACGGTCGCTGCAGCCGCCGAATCCGGTCACGTGTCCGCAGCCAACCGGTCGCTACGGTCCGCTCGAACGCCGGCCTGACGCATCGCTCGCAGTGTCAATCCGCGAGCCACATGTTGGCAGGTCTGACGAATCATCTGCGGATGGCTGCCCGCCGCCCCGGCCGTTGACGGACCGTACAACACTCGTTCGGCTTGCCGCAGGAATCGGGTCAAGGTCGATGCGGTCTCGGCAGGCAGACGCTCCGCCAGTTCCCCATACCATTGCGAAATGGTCACTCCGGCAGGGCGGACACGACCGCACCGACGACAACGCCATTCCAGCAAGCGGACCGTCGCCCGCATCTGCCGTTCGAATCGCCCCATCCCGGCCAGTTGCCAGACCATCCACGCCGCCGAGTCCAACAGCCATAGTCGTATCATCCAAAAGGAGACCAGCAACATGGCCGCCAATCCGACTGTTACCGGATGGCCAGCGGCCCAATCGAATCCACCACGTACGACCGTCCATGCCCAACGACTCCACGTCAGCGATTCTCGCGGCGGCTGGTATCCCGGCGTCGGTTCGATCGTCACCCATGTCTGGTCGTCGATACGCACCTGGACCCAGACGTGGGCGTCTTCCTTCAAGACGGTCGTCTGGCCAGCCACTCGGTCGAATCGATCGCGGCGAGCGTAAAAGCCGCCGACCAACCGCGTGGGGTAGCCCAGATGGCGCAGCATGATCGCTGCGGTACTGGCGAAACCATATGCCGGACCCTTGCCCTGGCTCAGGAATTGCTCGACGACGTTCTCGGTGTCCGGACTTGCCGGATGGTCGATTTCCAGCCGAAAATCCTCGCGCAACCGCTTGACGATCGCTTCGACCTGCTGCCAGCCCCGAGGTACCTTGTTCGTCCATTGCCGAGCCAAGCGCGCGGTTTCCGAATCCGGGCCGTCTGGTGTCTGCAAGTAGACCGAAAGCGATTCATGGCCGGGCGTCTCGGTTTCTGTGGTGACGTCCCTGGCAGTCGTCCGCGAATGCCATGCGGCGGAGAAGTCGTGTTCCCGCAACGGCTGGAGATCGACCTGCTGCGAACGAAGGTGCAGGACGGTCAATTGCGGGATGGAACTGCGAGCCACCATCGCGGCCATGGCATCTTCCGTCCAGCCCCAAAAATCGGCACGATCCAGACGATCCACGTGCACGGCGGTCATCTGCGGCGGCGCTGGCACCCGATTGGTCTTCAGATTGATCACCTTCGCCGCATGGCGCAGCGGGCTGCGCGCGATCGACTGCAGCCCTGCCGGTTGGAAGGAAAACCAGGGCTGCGAGGAATCGGTCAGACGGCGGATCGGGGGATGCCTTTCCTGAACGGGGACATGGGTCCACGTGACGCCATCGAAACGATTGAACGATTCCAGCGCCAAATGCACGGGGACCGGACCGACGATGTACAGCATGGCGGGCGCACGCCGATCCTCCAAAGCCTGCCGAGCCGCCTCGGAGCGACGCCGGAGCACCGAAAACTCACGACCGCTGCGCTGCGTCTGCGCCATGTGCTGATCCTTCTGCTGCACGTTTTGCTCGGTCAGCGTTACCACGAGTTCCCGCTTCAAGGCCGGGCGAATCGGCTCGCCATACATGTCGTTGAACATGTCGTACAATGTGGGCATGCATGATTCCAGAAACAATTCGCTTTCGATCGGCCCGAAGCTCATCGCATCCTCTTTGCCTGCGACCATCGCGTCGCCGTCACCCACTCCCGCTCGAGCCAACGGGTCGTACCAGCGGTCGCCACCGGAGGTTGGCATGAAGCCGCGAAGCATGTACGTCGCGCCGCCGCCAGCGCCGAACAACGCGGCGATCACGGACCCGGTGATTACCGTCATGCCCAGAACCGACCACCGTACGGGCAGGCAGCGGGTTACCTGATCGGCCGATCGTGCCTGCTGAATGCGTTCCCAGTAGCGGGCCATCAGCCACCAAAGCAACCCGATCCCGTACAAAGCGGCCAACACGCCGACCACGACACTGGCCTCGATCACGATGGCAAACAGGACCAAGAACGAGCCCAGAAGGCAAGCGACCTGCTGGCATCGTCGGCGATGCGAATAGACGCTTAACGCCAACACCGCGTTCTGCAGACAAACCAGCAGGACCAGTTCACGCGCTTCGCCCATCTCCCAACCGCGTAGCACGCTGTCCGTCAGCCAGGGCCAGATACACCAAACGGCGATCACCGCGCCCAGCCAGCGATCCCATCGGCTCCGCGATTCGGGCCACCGACGGCGTGCGGCGACGATCAGCAGTGGTCCGCCCACGGCCAGTGCGGTCTGGACGATCAGCACCCAGGGATGGGTGGACGACACGCTGCGCGCGGCCAACAGCGTCACAGAAGCCACGAAGGCCAGCGACCACGTGCCGCTCTCGAAATCCGAACGCAGACCCGGGCCACAGACGCGACCGGAAACCGCGATGGGCTGTCGAGCCTCAGTTGTTACGCCCGTTGTCATGGCAACGCTTTCCCCATTGATGCTGTAGTTGTCCCGTAACATCGGTCGATGAGTCCAGGGAAATCCAAGCTCGGACCGCTGTACCCACCGCCCGGTCTCGAACACCGCCGGCGACGTGCGCGCGATCGTCGACCAAGATAGACCGAAACTTTCCGATCGTGGCCGCCGGAGCGAACTGCAACGCCGACCGTTGGTCGCGCGTGATCAACAGGACCAGCGGATCGAGCCCGGATACCCCCAAGTTGCCGCGAATACCGCCGAGGGGTTCCGCACGGTACTCGGCCAAACGGTCCAGCAGCCGATGCAAGCCCGACGGTCCTGGCTCCATGCAAAACGTCGTTCCGTCCCAACGACACTCGACATCAAGATGGTGAGCATGCAACTCGCGGCACACGCTGGCATAGACCCGCACGGCCCAATCCAGTCGCCTCTGGTCCGACAGCGAGGAACCAGCGAAAGCGGCCCCGTCCAGCACGGCGATCACCCGACGCCGTGCGGTGTTCTGCCGTTCGCAGACGATCAGCGTGTCGCGACGAGCCGTATGTGCCCAGTGGATGCGCCGCAGCGAATCGCCTTCGCGATAGAAACGAGCGGCCAAGATGTCTCCATCGTCGCCGGCGCGGTCGATCGGGCTGCCGGCAACCGTCAAATGATTGCCTCCGATGACGGGCACCGAAGTTAACGGGACCGTCTGCGGCCAAACGATCAGCCGGTTGCGAGTGGGGATCGGACGTGTGCGACTCCAAATGCCAAAAGGGAATCCCGTCGCGAGCACCGGGGGGGCTTGCGGATAGACGCCGCGTCGCTCGGGCCGAAACACAAACGCATACTCGCTTTGCGACCACCCCGGCACGCGCGCCAGGGCGGTCACGGCGGAGGTGGGATCCGTGGGATCCTCCGATTCGAAGAACCCGCGTTCGACCACCAGGCCCCAGGCAGGCCACGGCCAACGATTTCGAACCGTCAATCGCATCGATACGGGCTCCATCTCTTGGCACCGTCTGCGATCGAAGCCCAGGGTAGCCTCCAGGCCTTGCATCGAAATCCACGGCCAAATCACCCCCAGCATCATCACCGCCACCAACGCTCCGAATGCAAACCAGGCCTGCGGCGCGACCATCAGCGCAACCAACAACGAAGCCAACGCCCCGGCCACCAGCCAGCCGATCGGCTGTTTCAGCCAGTACACGTATCGGTTCGCCCACGGACAAAAATCGTAATGGCCCACCTCCGCCGCACGCAAACGCAGATTGGTAAGCGCGCGGAGCATTCGAGCCGCTATAAGTCCTCGCATCGCATCTCCCATGCTGATCGATATCCGGCTGTGAAAAAAAAGGACAGGCATTTTCCTCGTAGCCGAGAAAAAGGACAGGCATTTTTTTCATGGCCGTACCGTGTCGAGCTACGGACGCAACCGCCGCGCCGGGACAGAGAAGACTGCGTGCACAAGCCTAAAGGCCGAGCGCATCATCAGACGGGACCGTCGCAGAAGAAACGTCAGACGCACCGTTCGCTGCTGAGCCACGGGGGAGCGCGAGCCGCGTAAGGACGCAAGGGACTAGAAACGCAGACCACCGCCCGTTCACTGCCCCCCCAAACCAGCAAATCCTCTGCCAGTTCCACATCGGCCCAGCAAACAGGACCTCGGGGTTGAGAAAGCCAGCGACACAAGAGGCAGTTTTGCGGGTCGTGCGAGCGATCGACCGCTTCGATCGACCGCTGGGCACGGCTGGGCTGATCGGCCGATGGACGAGCCAATCCGCAGTGGTCATGGTCACAACACGAGGCGGTCGTGGCATGCGCGCAGGGCCTAACGTGTTCGCCCATAACGACATGCAGCGAAGAACCCGCCGCGCCCAGCAGCAGGTGCCAACTAGCCAAAAGGATGGCGACCGCCCTTGAATTGTGAACAAGCATTGTTCCGGTTGCTCCCGAACCGATAGAATCACTCCCTATCGTAACCGGAACCGACAGGCCGTCAAGAGGATTTAGCTTCTATTGGCTCCAGCAGACGATTCGACCATCGGTGGTGGAATAGAGTACTCGGCCCG
>REEF01000991.1 GCA_007695205.1 Planctomycetaceae bacterium | reverse complement strand
CGAGCCCCGTGCGGATCGCCGCCCCTTTGCCACGGTTCACCGCATGGGCGACGACTTTCACCCGACCGTCCCATGAACCATCCGCAAGCGCCGCGCTCGTCCCGTCCATCGAACCGTCGTCCACCACGATCACTTGCGCCACGCACGACTGGCCCCGCGCCGCGTCCACCGCCGCACGAACCGTCGCCGCCTCGTTGTAGGCCGGTACAATCACCGTCAGCAGGGGTAGCAACGCGCGTTGGCGAGCCGTTTCGGCCCCCGGGGCCTGAACTCGCTGCTTCCGGTTCATTTTCTCCCTTTCCCCTTCGGTGCCAGCGAGACCAGTATCCCATCCATACACAGTCTCCCAGCCTCTCTTCCCTTCCGGTTGTTTACCGGTAATTCCGGTAGCCCTAGTTCGCGGCGCACTCGGTTGGCTTCGTCGAACGTCACGTGATACACATGCATGGAGTAACCGATTGTGGCCACCGGTTGAAAACGCAGGAAATACAGGTAGTGCCCTAGTTCGCCGTGCAACTCGTTGACACTCAGTGCGTGCCATCCCGGTTGTGGTCCGTAGCGAGGCGGTAATCCGGCGTGTGGGATACCGGCTAAGGCCGGATCGAGATTCCAGACGGAATGGGCCACAAAGAGTGGACGAGCTTGCGGGTTCTGCTCAGCCCAACGTCTCAGCCGTAATAGTTCTTGCCCCCAATCGGCATTGCTGCCGAGCAAATGGAAACGACCATTGGTCGGCCCGCCTACCAATTCGCTAAAATAAGCGTGACTGTGCGGATACACCGCTAAGCTGCTACCCACCGACCAAAGGACCGAGACCGCTGCGATGGCTCCCACAGGGATATGTCTTCGCGCCTGATGGTCAGAAAGACCCACTACAAGCCCGGCCGCCCGCAAGCCATATCGATCACCGTAACCAGTATCGTTCCCTGGCTGCATTCGACGCGTTACGTTTTCCCATGACCACCCGACTTTGCTGATCAAGACAAAGGCGAACGGATAGACGGGTAAGACGTAGCGGAAGTGATGGTTAAACCCGGTCTGGGAACTGACGAAAGCCAGAAACCCAACGACCGGAACCAGCAGGACGATCTCGTCGTACCAATCGCGTACGTACCCCGTGATGTAGATCCCCGAGAAGAGCGCGAGCGCCGCCAAGATCCATGTTCCCAACGGCTCTTTGACAAGCAATGCGTAAAGATAGTAGTGGTACCATCCTCCATTGCGCCATTGGCCGCGCAGGTAGGATGGCATGGCACCCTCAAAATCGGCTCGCTGCTTGTCGATGCCTAAGAGCATCTCTTGGGGCAGTGGAACGCGAAACTGTCCCAGCGAGGTACCAGCGAAACGATTTTGGTCGGCGCCATCTGGCACGAAAACGTGACCGGTAAGAACCCGGCTGACGAATTGGTAGGAATCCAGTCGGCGCATGCTACCGTCGAAGAGGTAGCCAAGATTGATGACCAGACAACTGATCATGTAAATCAAAAGCACTTGTGCTCCCTGGACCAAAAGGTCGGTAATCTGTGATTTGTGTCGTCTAGGCAAGGTGACCACCAGCCAGGCAACCGGCAGCAGAAAGTAGAACAGCAGCAAGGTAAACTTGCTGAGACAAGCCAAGCCCAGTGCGAGGCCTGCCATATAAGCTCGCGTCCACCTTGGCTGCCGCAGCCAGCGCCAGATGGCATACCAAGCGACAGCCGCAAGACTAGCTGCGGCGACGTCGGGAACAATAAGCGAACCGAATGCCAGCACGGTAGGCGATAAACACCACAGCAACATCGCCAGGAATCCCGACGCCTCGCCATACAATTCATTGGCCCAGCACCAGCAGATCCAGGCTCCCAAAAGACTGAATGGAATACAAACCCACCTCGCCAGAGTCAGCAGAAAGAAGGAACGTTCGCCGTTCCGCGCAATGAAATGCAGGCCAAGCAACATCTCAGGGCGAGCCCTGCCATAGTCGGGCAACAGCACCCACTGGCATTCGTAACCCGCAACGATTACGGGAATCGCTGCAATGGAACGTACCAGCGGGGGATTCACTGAATACAGATCGAAGCGTCCCAGCTCCCAATGGCTCAGGCCGGCTGGCAGGTGACCGACTTCGTCGAACGTCGGCCCGCAAATAAACCCATTCCACGCAAGCAATGCAGCATGGAGCGTCAGCACCGCACCGATCCACCATGCGCGATGCCCCTGAGGCTGTGAGACTACTGGCAGAAGCATCACTCCACCCTTCTCAAGCGAGTACTGATGAAGTCAATCCACAGCCTTAGGACGTTCCGCTGGTGCTGCGGATTTCTCGGCGCGTTCCCTACGAGCTACGTAGAGACCGCACAAAAGCAGGAGGATAAACCCTACCACCGCTATCCATGCGCGATTTGAAAATCTCTGACGACTCAGAAAATCGGGTTCTGGTAACCCGAACGCTGATAGCCGGAAACGTCCCGGTGATGTGTCCGCAGTCCTCTTAAGGGAAAAGGTTCGTGTTCGAACGTAGTTCAATTGCTCGCCGTCGGTGACATCGTGAACGGTCAACTCGCTGGACGCAATCACCGGCAGCCCATCGGAGAACGTGTACTCATTCTCAATCACAGCCCGAAAACGATCTTCACCCCAGAATTCGCTATACAGATGGGCGTGGCTGATCAACCAATGATGATCTGGCATCAGAAACAGCACGCTCTCGTCGAAATCAATCCCGCTTTCAGTGCCGATCAACGAAAACGAAAGCCGCATCAGACGTCGCCCATCGACCTCGGCAGGTTGGATATCCAGGAGTGTGAACCGCGGATCGACCAGGATATTCGGAAGCCAGCGGTCACTCAGAAAGAGACCGCACAACACATCCTGATCGATCAGCCTTCCCGGATGCACCGCCGGGGTGAAGCGGTGGCGATTCGGATCGACTGGATCCACGAGAACCAAATCGGTCAGATCCGGCGGTGTCCGGATCGGTTCCAATCCGACGATCTGCCAGTGAAGTCCCGCGTCGCGACTGTTGATCCGAAAAAAGTAATCTTGGTTCACGGCTGACACACTTCGACGTTCGGTTCGTTCCAGGCCCGTCTCAAGCAAAACCATCGGATAGCATCCGACGACCCGTCGCCGTGCGTCCTCGATCCGGCGCTTCGGGTCGGGCCGTGTACGGGCAGTGTGGACAGCTCTGTCATGAACGGTCCCTTCGAAACGCCGCATCGTATCGGCGTATCGGCGCCAAACAATTGGAAGCATCTGTCTTAACTCTGTGAGGGTCGGCTTCTCATCCGAACGCCCCGGCTTTGCTGAGACACCTAGCAGGCAAAGAATGATCACGCAAAGAGTCACGGCACGCATCGCCGTATTCCTTTCCATTTGTCCATGTCACCGAATAGAAGGTAGCGAATTGTCCGACGGAATAACTTACTGCGCCCAACCGGAAATACATCTCGCCTGCTCATCGGGTGGGAGACTGCTTTTGTCGATGCAACTACAATCGTTCCCTCCGTGAATTTCATTTATAGGACAACAATCGCAAGTGGAACAGCCTTGTTTCAACATCCGGCAGGCTGTGAGTCGGATATTGTCTTCAAACGCTCGATTCGCGTAACAGGAACCGAGGCCTGAATGATAGATGCAACCCCCGACACAGCTTTGGTAATCGGGGCCGCAGTCCACCGACTGCGCCGTACCAACAGAATCCCAAATGAGCAGGATCCCGAGGAACCCGGTCGCTGACACAAACCAAATCTTCGACGATACACTTCTCAACAACATCGTTCGCCCTTTCGTGCAAGAAACAGGAAAAAACTTCCGTTCCGATGAATGTCATCGGGAACGCTCTTCGACTTCGCATTGATTGCTGGATTGGCACGAGCCAGCACCGCGACGCGGAGCGAACCATTGTAAGCCCTGTCGCTGATCGAGGCTTCCTCCGTCGCCGTCCCGATAGGTGCATCCAACACCACTGCTGTGATGCTGACCGGGTGAACCGTCAGGCGGTTCGGTTCGGCCAGCATGAATACGATTGTCTGTTCATAGGATTGCCGTGCTTGGTGCAATCGTACCATCACGTCAATGCTAACGGTCTGGCGAGGTTGAATCGTCACCGGGATCTCTGTTTCGACAACGCACGCGCAACTAGCGCGTTTTCCGACGATGGAGAGTTCGCTTGACGTAAGATTTTCGACGAAAAAGGAAACAGAAACCTCTGTCCCTGCTTTGCATTCGCCCAAATCCACTGCACTAGGAAAAACATACACCGAGTGGCCCCCAATGTAAGCGCGCAGGGCGGCCCAGCTTCCGAAATAGCTGAATGCTGCGAAAAGCACTGCGGTCGGGACGAAGCAACCTGCAAGAATCCCAGCAGCTTTACAACGACGAAATGGCATCTCTCCCTCCGTATCGAAATAACATTGCCAGCCAAGAAACGATCGTCACGTTACTCATCGTGCAACCCCAGTAAAGTGTCGGTCCCACTGGAATCGAACTCGGGCGCCCGACGCCCTGACTTCTTCGACGATCATAAGCAAAAGCGTCGAGAGGAACGATCGCACGCAACGACGACCGCGGCCGAACATCGGCCCTTGCGACATCACAACTGGCTTGCTCGCTACACACCTTCACAACTCCTGAAAAAGCCGGCTCGACTCTGCGTCCGCCGCTGATCTCTGTGCCCACGGCCCGTTGACAAGGTCGTGGAAAGAACCCTCATCCGGCGAATCGGCGGCCAGGACTTGGTTCTCGTCAAGGGCGATAAGAAGCGGCACCGTCACGAAC
>REEF01000692.1 GCA_007695205.1 Planctomycetaceae bacterium | reverse complement strand
TAGGTTGGGACTCCGTCCCGACCGGGTCGGGTCGGAGACCCAACCTACTTTGGTTGCGGCCGGAGGCCGCGTTGGGAATGACTGTATTTTGGCCTTGGGACATTTTTACGGAAAAGCGATCACGTCATGAGCGAAACGGGGCAACCAACCGGGAATCCGGGAGACGATCCGAACCGTCAAAGCGAGCAGGTCCGCATCCAACATCTCAGCGCTCGTGTACCGGAGCGGATCAGCCGGGGGGCGTTCAGCACCGGGGCGATCGTGATGACGGGCGGCACCGAATTCATCATCGATTTCGTGCAGAATCTGGGCACGCCAGCGTCGATTGCGGCTCGCGTCATCATGCCGCACGCGTGCATGCCACAATTCATCGAAGCGTTGCGGAAAAATCTGGACATCTACCGCCAGCGTTTTGGCGAACCGCCGACGGTGCCCGGCAATCCGCCGCAGGCTCGCCAGCCGTCTGCCCAGGAGATCTACGACGAACTGAAACTGCCCGATGATCAGTTGAGTGGTGCGTATGCCAACGGGGTGATGATCGGTCACACCCCGTCGGAATTCAAGTTCGACTTCCTGACGAATCTGTTTCCTTCTTCTGCCGTCTCGGCGCGTGTCTTTCTGTCTGTTCCCCAGGTTCCCAGGTTGCTGCATTCGCTGCAGAATACCTACAACCAGTTCTTGCAACGAGTCCAGCAGCAGCGGGGCCAACAGCCTCCGCCGCCATCACCGCCTGAGGGACAGTAAGCGATACGATCTGGATACGGTCGTCGAAAACACTTCGTAACAGGACTGGAGGCATTCATGAAACCAGTCGTAACAGCGCCGCCGGATCACGGGCTGATGGCCGATGGTTCCCGCGTCGGCGGCTGGTGGCATGCCAGCGAGGATCAGGGTCGCATCGTTTGCGATCTGTGTCCACGCGGTTGTGTTCTGAAACCGGGTGATCGTGGTTTCTGCTTCGTGCGCGAGAATCGCGACGGCCAAATGCTGCTGACCACGTACGGACGCAGCACCGGGTTTTGCATCGATCCCATCGAAAAGAAACCACTGAACCACTTCTATCCGGGCACCAGCGTGCTGTCGTTCGGCACGGCGGGTTGCAACCTGGGCTGTAAGTTCTGCCAGAACTGGGATATCTCGAAGAGCAAAGAAGTCGCCCGATTAAGCGAGCAGGCCAGTCCCGAGGCGATCGCCCGGGCGGCGCAAGAGCTGGGTTGCCACAGCGTGGCGTACACGTACAACGATCCGGTGATCTGGGCCGAGTACGCGATCGATACGGCGCGCGCGTGCCGGGCGGTCGGGATCCAGTCGGTGGCCGTGACGGCCGGTTACATCACGCCGGTGGCTCGCGAAGCCTTTTTCTGCGAGATGGATGCGGCCAACGTCGATCTGAAGGCGTTTAACGAACAGTTCTATTTCAAGCTGACCTACTCGCACCTGCAGCCCGTGCTGGACACGCTGCGCTGGTTGAAGCAGGAAACCGAGGTCTGGCTGGAGATCACGAATCTGGTCATCCCCGACGAGAACGATTCGCATGACGAACTGCGTCAGATGTGCGATTGGCTGCTGGACGCCGTCGGACCGGATGTACCGCTGCACTTCAGCGCCTTTCATCCGGACTTTCGCATGCAGGACAAACCACGCACTCCGCCGGAAACCCTCCAGGCAGCTCGCCAGATCGCGTTGCGTCAGGGAATCCGCTACGCCTATACGGGCAACGTGGACGACGTGGTGAACCAGAGCACGTATTGTCCCCACTGCGGGAAATTGGTAATCCAACGCAACTGGTACGATCTGGGCGCCTATCATCTGCAAGGGTCCCGATGCGGTCACTGCGGCGGCCAGATCGCAGGCCGGTTCGCCGATCGGCCTGGCGACTGGGGACGCAAACGGCTGCCGGTACGCATCTCGCAATTCGCTGGACCAGGCCCCGTACCGCGTGGGCCAGAACAGGAGGTTTCTGCCATGACGGATTCCCGACCGACGACCGGGCCGAATCCGACTCCGACACCCCACAACGTGCCCACCAGCCCGGAACTGAGCGACCAGCAACAGCAGTCGATCCTTCGCGCCGCCTGCGAGGTGGTCGCGGCGGGCGTGCGTCGCAAGCAGCCCGAATTGTCCGATGCCGAACTGGCTGGCGCTGCCCAGCAACCGGTGATGGGCGCTTTTGTGACGTTGCGTCGCGCGGGCCAGCTACGGGCCTGCTGCGGGACCTTAGGCCAACCGATGCCCTTGAAACAGGCCGTCCAGCATGCGGCCCAACGTACCGCCACCGAGGACACGCGGTTCCCAGCCATCTCGCCGACCGAACTGCCGCACATGCACGTGGATGTGACTTTGCTGTACGCGTTCCAGCCCGTGACGGCGCGAGGACGCGAACGGATGGGCGAAGTGGAAATCGGGCGTCACGGGTTGCAGATCGAACGCGGCAACCATCGCGGCTTGCTGCTGCCCAGTGTGCCGATCGAGTGGCAGTGGGATGTCGAAACGTTTTTGCAGCAAGTGTGCCGCAAAGCCGGTTTGCCCGCGACCGCCTGGATGGAGGACGACACGCGATTGCTGAAGTTCGAGGGCCGCATGATCGAGGGCGACTTTGTTGACGAGGTGGCTCAAGCGGCCAGCGCCGACCAAAAGCCGCGTCGGTTCTCGCCAACCGAAGTGGCCGAATTGGCCGAACAATGTCGTCGTAACGTGCTGGCGTTGGTGCGCCGGGCGACGCCCAACTACTATCTGCCCGGGTGCCCGGACGGGACGGTGGAACTGGTGAGCATCGCGATCGGCGGGCCCGCCATCGAACCGCCGATGCAGCTTTCCCAAATGTCGCTCCGCCCCGGCGTGCCGCTGCAGGCCACGTTGTTCCAATTGGCCGAAGCCGCTGCGCAAGCCTTGCAGCAACGGTCGATCCCTGATGCGGCCGCCCAGCAGATCACGTTGGACCTGACGATCTTGACCGATCCCGAGATGCACGGGACCGTCGCCCAGCCGGACCTGAAAGGCATCGATGCCGCGCGGGATGCGGTGCTGGTGGTCGAACAAAACAAGACAGCCTGGCACTTCGATCCGGAACGCTCCGTCCAACAACTGCTGGAAACTGCCGCGACCGATGCCCGACTGGACAGCCCCCAGACGGCGTCCGTATTCAGTTTGACCGCGATGTCTACGCAGACGCGCGGCAGCATGTCCAACGTGCCTCGTCCGGTCGATGGCCCGCAGATTCGGCCCGCAGCCGTCGCCGGTATGTTCTACCCCGATGATCCGCAGCAGTTGGAGACGCTGGTCCAGCGGTTGATGGGCAACGGGGACGTTCAGCCGGAAGCATGGCCGGCCGTGATGGTCCCACACGCCGGCCTGGTCTACTCAGGCCAACTGGCCGCGCAGACCCTGAAACGCGTCAAGATCCCCAAGACGGTGATCGTGATCGGGCCCAAGCACACGCGTCTGGGGGTGAATTGGGCAGTGGCTCCGCATGATCAGTGGCAGCTACCCGGCGGTTCGATCCAGGCTGATGCCCCGTTGGCCAGACGATTGGCGGAATCCATCCCCGGCTTGCAACTGGACGCCGCGGCTCACCAACGCGAGCATGCGATCGAGGTCGAACTGCCGCTGCTGGCGCGATTGGCTCCGGATACGCGCGTGGTCGGAATCGCCATCGGAGCCGCCGATCTGGATGCATGTCGTCAATTCGCTACGGCGCTGGCGGACGTGCTGCGCCAACTGCCGGATCAACCGCTGTTGGTGATCTCCAGCGATATGAATCACTTTGCCAATGACGCCGAAAATCGACGCTTGGACGACATCGCTTTGAAGGCCATCGAAACACTCGATCCGGCACAGGTATTCGACACGGTGGTCGATCGCTACCAGATCAGCATGTGCGGCGTCCGTCCGTGTGTGATCGTCATGGAAACACTGCGGCAACTGGGGCAGTTGCAGCGTTCGCAGCGAGTGGGCTACGCGACCAGTGCGGACGTCAGCGGGGATCAACAACGAGTCGTCGGGTATGCCGGCATGCTGCTGGGTGGAGTCGTCTGATGCTGAACCTGCAATCCGAATCGTCCGATCGTTGGCTGCATCAAGTCCGGCAGCATCTGGACGAGATCCTGATCGATCACGCTCATTGCGAACGGAAGGCGGCCGGGACGGCGATGAGTCTGATGTCGTCGTATGTCGAGAATCTCGAACTGTGCCGAGAAATGACCCAGATTGTGATCGAAGAACTGGAACACTTCCATCTGGTCATCGATCTGCTCCAGCGGCGCGAGATCCGCTTCCGGCGATTAAAACCAAGCTCGTACGGAAAACGCTTGAACGATCTGGTTCGCAAACACGAACCGCAACGAGCCATCGATCGGCTGCTGGTGGCCGGATTGATCGAAGCCCGTTCGTGTGAACGGTTCGATCTTTTGCGGAAGCACATCCCGGATCGCGAATTGGCCGAATTCTACGGCAGCCTGTTCGAATCGGAAGCCCGGCATCACAGCACCTACGTCCGGTTGGCGAAGATATTCGGCACGTCCGCCGAAGTGCATGACCGGCTGAAGGAACTGGCGGCTGACGAGGCCCGGATCTTGGCCGAGGGCGACCCTTTGCCTCGAATGCACAGTTAACCCGGATGGCAATGCCGCGGCACGGATAAAGAACATCTTTCGCAGCGCAAAGAAAAACGATCACGAGCGTCAACAGGGGGGCATCGACGTCGTCGTGATCGTTAAGCACCCGGCCATATATTTCTTGGTGGAATCGGGCGGAAGGGGTCGGGAGTC
>REEF01000990.1 GCA_007695205.1 Planctomycetaceae bacterium | reverse complement strand
TTTGGGAGTCGGCGACTCCCGAATTGCGCGATCCTGGATCTTGGTAAGTGTTTTCACCGTATAAAAATCCGCTGCCTCTTTTCATCCGCGGTCATATTCGGGCCGACAGCGGATTTAAGGAGACAGCGAATAAGTCTCACGAACCGTCAAGATTCACCACCGGAGGGGTGCCCATCCCATGATTACACAACCTTTGCGCAGCCGGATTGATAAACTTTGGGAAGAATTCTGGACGGGCGGCATCACCAACCCGCTGGACGCACAACCGGCGCACTACGAAGAACGAAAGCGTGGGTTTGAAGAGACACTCGACGTCGAACCTCGATTCCATCGATCCGGCATCCCGATCAGGTGACGACGCTTGATCTATCGTGTAGTATTTATCTGTTGAGGAGAAACGATCAATGGTTTTTTCGCGTTCACGTAGACGTTTTTTGGGACGGTGTGCCGTAGCATCCGGTTCGCTGCTAGTTCCGTCGTTGTGTTTGGGACGGATCGGTACCTCGCGGCCGATGAAGCGGGTGTTGGGACGGACGGGGATCGAGGTGACGACGTTGGGACTGGGCGGCCAGTCGTCGATCCAACTGCCTCCCGCCGATCTGAGTCCGACGGCCATCATCCAGAAGGCACTGGCCAAGGGGATCAACTACATCGATACCTCGAATCGTTACGGCCCCAGTCAACTGCGCTTTGGTGAAGCATTTCGAGAGATGCATTTGATCCCGGGCCAGCCGGGGTACGACCAGCGGCGTCGGCGCGAGCTGTACATCGCCAGCAAGTCAGTGATTCGGTACGGCAAGGGCTCGCATCCCGAGGTGGATTGCCGCACCGATGGCCCCGACGGCTCGCACACGGCCGACGACATCCGGCGTTCCCTGTCGCAGATGTTCGGCGACGGCCAAGGCGGCTATCCGCAGGGCGCTTATCTGGATTTCTTCTTCATCCATACGCTTGACACGCACCTGGAGGTCGACGCCATCTACGAAGGACTCGACGCCCCGGACGCCAAGGCCGAACGGATCGGTGCCTTGGCCACATTGCGGGATTTTCGCGATGGCACGAACCTGACCGGGCTGAACCCGCGAGAAGAGCGGCTGATCCGGCACATCGGCATCTCGGGCCATTCTTCCTCGCCCGTGCTGATGGACTGCCTGCAACGCGACGACGACAATCTGATCGATGCGTTGCTGGTGTCCGTCAACCCGAACGATCGTCGCTACTTGAATCACCAGTTCAACGCCATCCCGGTGGCTGCGGCCAAGAACGTGGGCATCATCGGCATGAAGGTGTTCGCCAACGGTGCGATGTACACCGGCGAAGCTCGCTGGCCCCGCTCGCCCGACGACTTGGTGCGCTCCGTGGGAAGCCGCTCGCTGCCCAGCCGGACACTGGTCGAGTACACGTTGGCAACGCCCGGTGTGGCCACGGCGATTGTCGGCATCGGGCATATCGACAGCCAGTCGCAGCGTTGTCAGATCGAGCAGAATCTGTCGGCCGCTCAGGTCCCACCCGAATCGCTCAGCTCGGGCGATCGAGTCGAGATCGAGCGAATGGCCCTTGACGCGAAGGACGGCCAGACCAACTGGTTCCAGTTGCCGTTGGAGCCGCTCAGTCCGCCTCGACATGCCTCGGTCGTCGCAGCGATCCGCGACGGCCAGGCTGTGGCCCAGTTATCGTGGCAAACCGCGTATGCGGCCGAACATCCGATCCAGCACTACGAAATCGCTCGCAACGGTCGTCGAGTGGGCCAGGTGGCGCATCGCCCGCAGACCAGCCGGACCCCCTTCACGTTCGCAGACCCGCAGGACGCCACCGCGCAAGCAGTGTATACGATCACCTCCGTCGACGCCGCCGGACGCCGGGCAGCAACCGCCCCGTTACGGCTGGCCAATGGATGAACCTTGTGCCCCTTAAGCCGTCGATAGCGTGCGGTGTCGGTGGGGTGTCTTGCGGTGTGACACCATTGGGGATTAAAATATCGTGCGTAGTGCGTCTTTCCAAACGCTTCCGCCATCCGATTGCCATTTGTAGCCAAAGCCCATGATCCGACACTTCCGCGTTCACAACTATCGCTGCCTGGAAAACTTTGATCTCACACTTTCCAGCCACACGACTATCCTGCAATCAAGAGGATGTCTTTTCCAGGGATAGGGCACAAGTCATGCTGTCCAGGTCGGAGACGGATCGCGAAGCCAAGTTCCGTGTTGATTGGCATCTAGTCGCTCTGCCAGTGATTCAGGAGCAATCTCCTTCTGATCCGCTGTATATTTTTAGGAACTGGCTGGCGCGTATGCTGATTCTTGCCCCGATACCAAGTCGCATCCACGGCGACTCGGAGGGCGACAGCCTGACCCCCAACCGCGAATGCACGAACCTGGGAGAATGGTTTAGCGGGTTGTTGATGCACACGCCTGCCGCGTATTCGAAGATCGATCACTTCCTACGAGACTTGTTGGCTTGCTCAGTCGAACGTGTCGGTGGGGTCGGGCACGTCGTCGTGCGTGACCGTGGGGCCGACTCGTTTGCGCAGGTCGTTGGCGATGGCCGGGTCGAAGGCGTCGGCCGTGATGATCTTGTTGTCCGTCGCTTGGATGTTCTCTGCCGGCGTGTTGTTGAAGCGAAAGACGGGCGTCTGTTCGTCGGGCAGGACCAACGTGTTTTGGCGAACGTCGTTCTCTTCGGCGCGATGGAAACGCAGGGGCGATCGGTCGATGTCGTAGATCACGTTCCGTTCGATCCGCAGGCCCTTGGAGCCTTCGTCGATGAACATGCCATTGCTCTCGGCTCGGCCCAGGTTCAGCGGGACGCCGTGGATCAGGTTTTCACGGAAAACGGCGCCGGGTTGCCAACCGAGTGTGTAGATTCCCCCGCCATCGGACAGCACCCGCATCACATCGTGGATGTGGTTGGCTTCGATCAATGTGCCTCGACACGGGGTGGGGTCGGGGTTCCACAGCCAGCCGACGGAGATTCCGGTATACGGGGTTTGGCGGATCGTATTGTGGCGGATGTTCGTATCGGCCGCCATGCCTACCCAGATGCCCACGGCCCCGAAGAACTGGACGCCCACGCGTTGGATCAGGTTGTCCTGGATGACGTTGGCCGTCGCGGCTTGGTCGGGGGCGGCATGGATCCAGGACTTGCCGTCGATCTGGCGCGACCGGTCTTCGCCGATCATGATGCCGTTGCCCGCGACATCGTCGATCAGATTGGCCTCGACGCGGTTCCCATGACAACGGCTGCCGAACCAGATGGCGGCCCCGCCCACTCGACGGACGCTGCCTCCGACGACCTGGCACTGCTCGGATCGTTCGAAAGCCAGGGCCGCCGGGACGAAGGACCAGCCCCGACCGTCGCGCCGATCATGCGCCGTGGCCTGGACACCGGCGTAGCCATCAGCCGGCGTCGGCCAAGCCGAATGCTTGAAGTGCAGGTCTTGGAAGACAAGACCGCGTACGGGCTCGTCAGGCTCGCCCCGCGCAAGCACCAGCCCCTCGGCGACCGGGGCGACCGCATGCAGGTTATCGACCGTTTCGCCTTCCACGGGCAGGTAGGTCAGCTCGCCCGTTGTGGCGTCCAAATACCACTCGCCGGGCGCGTCCAGCAACGCGGGATGGTTTTCCAGATAGTAGCGCGGATCGGGCTCCCAGTTGTCCATGTGGAAAAAACGTAGCGAAGCGCCGACTGGACCGCGAGTCGTCAGATGCCGCGTTTGCTGATCGATGGAGGCCACGGGCGTGCGACTGCTGGACCAATCGTGGAAGAAGACCAGTTCCAGCGGAGTGTCGCTCAGATCGCCGTCCAACGCGGCGGGCACATCGCCGGGATGAAAAGTGAAGTTCGTGCGGCGGTCCTCGCCTACTTTGGCAACTCGCGCATAGCCGCGGTTTGGATGTCGAGCCCGTGGGCGACGCTGGCCGCCGACGAACAACTCGCGAAAGCTCCAATCACCAGCGGCGACTTTCGGCAGCCGAGCGACGAAGGCGCCGTCCTCTCGCCGTTGCCAGTTGTCGATGATTCGGCCACCGCTGATCTGAACACGATCACCCTCAGCCGCCCGCCATGTGACGGCGTGACCGTCCGCAGGGCTGTCAGCGGGGGTGAATCGCAACGGCTCGGTCAGACGATGGACCCCTTGGTGCAAAATTACCACAACGTTCGAAGCCGGATCGTTCGCCAGATGCGCTCGGACCCGTTGCTGGGCAGCCGGAAGCGTCTGCAACGGCTCGGCGGCCGTACCGGCGGCCGCGTCGTTGCCGTCGACAGAGACATGGACCACAAGTGCTGGCTCTGCGTTCGCCTGAGAAGTAACCAGCGAATTGCCGGCGGCTAACAGGACAGCAACAACAAACCAAGTCGAGCAGGGACGGGGGGGCTTGCTCATGGGATGATCTCCTGCGTGGGGAGGGAGGCCAGGTTTCGGGCGAACACTTCCGCCTGTTGAAGTTCGATTATACCAAGGGGGAACTTTTTGTCACCCTTGGCCAGCATGCGAGTTCCGTAATCGGTCGAGCGAGCCGCCGGTATATTGGGCGATCCCCAACCGGTGGCTAACGCCATTCCGCTCACTTAGCATCGGCAAAGCAATCACTGTCGGATTTCGTCTGGTGGTACCCACCGGCAACGGGGTCGGGAGTCGTTTTCGGGCAACGATTCCGTGGGTCCCGCGCGCCGAGCGGGACCCGCTTTCTGGCGGACATCTGCCTCGCAACGGGATCCCGCTCGGCGCGCGGGACCCACCGGCAACGGGGTCGGGGGGGGGTTTTGGGG
>REEF01000501.1 GCA_007695205.1 Planctomycetaceae bacterium | reverse complement strand
TTTCGCTTCAGGAGAATGGGCCGACCACGGGAGCTGGTTCCGGTCGAGGATCAGGATCTCGTAGTCCCCGCGCAGTTCGCTGAGGCTCGCTCGCGCCACGTCCGTGAGCTTCATCTCGGTGTCCTTGGAGGTCGCGGAACGCTCCGAACCTTCGATGATATTCTGCCGCCCGCTACGGGCGGCCTGAGTCATCTGATCGTACTGCCGCCCCTTGGGGTCGTAGAATTTCGGTCCCGCCTCGCGGTGATCGAAGGTCAGAAAACGGCGACAGAACCGCAGTGTCTCGACCTGCACGATCGTGGCCAGCGTAAACGAGTGCAAGCGGCGGAAGCCCCCGCGTTTGTCGAACAGTTCAGCCATAGCGGATTCCTCGTCGATGGGGGGGCTGGGGGTGACCGTGTTGACAACACCATCAGCCTGGTCAATCCGGTCCCTCTCGTCAATCAGGTCAATCCGGTCCCTCCCGTCACCCCAGTCAAGAACATCAACTTTGTCAATCCTGTCATCTCCCAACGTCCACTCACAATGTCCCTGGCTGCGATGGTGCTGCAAGTCGATTACACGCACCCGCTGCCAGATCTTGGCGACTGAAACGATCAATGGGGCGGACGGCTACGACCCGATGTGCGTACTTGCTCGAGCTCGTCCAACAGTCGGTCACGGATCTCCGGCTCGTCCAACCACCGATTCGTTGTCTCGCCGGGATCGTCGTCCAGGTGATAAAGCTGCCCACGCGGACCACCCGGCTCGGGCGCGATCTGCCGCGGTTGACTAAACCCGCCGGAGCCCAGTCCGTCGATCAGCTTCCACGGTCCCGAGCGGATGCTCAGCATCCCGGTCAGTGCCGGAACGACCACCGAAGGTCGAATCGGCCGATCGTCCGGTTGCTCGCCCAGCAGCACCGGCAGCAGGCTGAAACTGTCTTCGGCGGCATCCTTCGGCAGCGGGGCGTCCAGGATCGCGGCAAACGTGGCCAGCAGATCGGTGAACGAGATCACCTGACCGCTGACCGAGCCCGGCTCGATCTTTCCCGGCCAGCGCATCACCAGCGGCATCCGATGCCCCGCTTCCCAAGCGTCGCCCTTCATTCCGCGTAGACCGCCGGCCGAATCGTGCCCGAACCGCTGGACATCGTAGGGGTACCAGACGGGTCCGTTGTCGCTGGTAAAGATCACCAGCGCATCGTCAGCCATGCCGGTTTCGTCTAACGCGGCCAGCACGCGACCGATCTCGTGGTCCACCATCATCATAAAGTCGCCATACATGCCCGCCCCGCTGCGACCTATGAACGGTTCGCTCGGCAGCCAAGGCGTGTGCGGCGCAGGCAGAGCGACGTACAGCAGCAGCGGTTGGCCGGCTGATTCGCGGGAATGCGTCCGGATCGTGGCGATCGATTCGTCGGTGAAGCGAGGCAAAACCTCTTCGAGCTTCAAGTTAGGTGCGATCCCGCCGCCACGCCAGAAAGCGCCTTGGATCGGCGACCAGCCGGGCGTCCGGTTGTCCGCGATGTGCTCGGTGGGCGGTTCCACGGCTCGATCGCCGCGAATGTAAAAGTACGGCGGGATATCCGTCGAGGCGCGGATGCCAAAAAAATGGTCGAACCCACGATCGACCGGCCCACCCGGCAACGCCTGGTCGTAGCCCTGTTCATCGAACCCCAGGTGCCACTTGCCGACCATCACCGTGCGGTAGCCCCCGAACTGCAGCAGCGAGGCGATGGTCATGCGGCCTTCTTCGATCAAAGCCTGGCGCGGCCAGACACTGACATCGGTGCGGAACGGGTAGCGTCCGGTCAGCAATCCGTACCGCGACGGATGACATAACGGGCCGGGTGCATGCGCATTGGTGAAACGCATGCCATCGCGAGCCAAACCGTCGATGTGCGGCGTGGGAATCTTCGAATCGGGGTTGTAACAGCCCGGATCACCATAGCCCATATCGTCGACGAACAGAATCACAATATGCGGAAGTTCCGGTGAGTCTGCCGCGTCCACGCGGTGGGCGGCAACGCCCCCTAAGCAGAGACTAATAAAAGACATCATCGTCAAGATACGTATCGTCATCGTGCTGTCCTTGATAGAAGGCTCCTATTGCTTCGAGGCCGTAACAAAACTGTTCGGCGCGGGTCTCTGACCCCACTGTTCGGCGCGGGTCTCTGACCCCGCCGAAACGGCCGACCGAAGGTCTCCAATGACCGTTACCGCCTGAAAAAAACGCAATACGCCTTACCGGGCTTGCCATTCTGCCAATTCGTTCAGGACTTTCACCGGGGCGGGGCCATCGTGGATGACCATCCGGTAACGGAGTCTTAAAGGTTCGCCGGCCGACCGTTCGACAGGCCCCGGGGCCGCGATGCACGGGTTGACCATCGCGATCGGCAGCAGATTATGCCATAGCGTGGGCGGATTGTCCGGGTGATCGATCACTGCCGTGCCGACCGTCGGGCCGCTGTCCAGTTGGATGACGTAATCGTACCAGGCCTGGGCGGGCCAATCGGTTTCCGGCTTCAGATGATGAGGCGTCGGTAAATCGACTCGGCCGCCGGGACTGTAAAATGCGGCTTTGCCGTCTTGACGAGCCTTGACGCAAAATCCGCCAAAGGCCGTCTGCTCGATCCGAAAATCAACTTGGGGAAGCAGCCGAAAATCGAATTCGATCACATACACGCCGCGATGCTCGAAGGCCGTGATCGTTGTCTGTTCGTCCAGCACCTTCCGGTCACCGATCAACCAATCGTTGTCGACTCGAATCACCGCCCGATCCTCGGTAGCCGTCGCCAGTTCGACCTGCCGATTGCGAATCATGCGATCTTCGGTCGGCGCCATCGACCCCCAGCCCCAAAAATCAGCTCGCTGGTCGCCGCAAACGGTCGTGTGCCAAGCCAAAAACACGCCTCGATGGTGCCGATGATCGCCCGGAGCGAAATCGACCACTCGCACTCCCGATGGCGAGTAAACAGGATACAGGCAACAGACGCTGTTGGCCGTCATGTTGGAATCGGGTGGATTGCTGGTCATGTACGAGAACATCGTTTTCCCAGCCGGCGTCTTCAACTGCCAACCATGCTGGTCAGCCGTCAACGTATACCGGCCTTCTTCGGCCATCGCGACCACGGCGGTCGATAGGCCGACCATCAAGCAAAGCCCTCGAAAAACAGCAAATGTCTTGCGAATCATCGGCGAATCTCCTCATCAATCCAGGTTCACAAAGCTCGTGGCTCCCTCCATCGACCATGTATCGCGCCGAGGTTGGGAGTCGTCTTCCGCGCTACGGGGTCGGGAGTCGTTTTCGGGCAATAACGAACCATATGGAAGACGTGTTGCTCGAAAACGACTCCCGACCCCTTCCGCAAAACGCGACACGAATTCATGTGCCGCTGCTTATGTCTTCAGGCCCTCGATGTCCAGCTCGTATCGCTCGTCACATTTTAGCAGGTCCTCCCAGTAGACGACTTCGCCTCGATAGGCGGCGGTGCGGCCGAGGATCGTCACCAGGTTGCTGCGGACGCTCTCGGCGACCGTGGGATTCTGGAACCGGCCGTGCTGGATATCGTCGTGGAACGTGGCAATGTTGTTCACTGCGCCTTGACGGTAAATGGTCGGCGTGCTGCCGCCACGGTAGAAGTTCTTGCCGCGGATCAGCGTGTCACCACCGTAAGCGGTCTCCAGCACGCCCAGCGAGCCGAACATGCGGTTGCGGATCCCTTCGGGCTGCGAGCCGTAGCCATCGAACTGACGCGAACTGAAAGCGATCCCTACGTTGTTGGGATAGGTAAACGTGATGCTGAACGTATCCCAGCAATCACCGAACTGCCGGACCTTCCTGCCGCCCGTACCGTACGCACATACGGGCGGCTGGTTCATGATCCAGCTCATCACATCCAGCGTATGGATGTTCTGTTCCGTGATGATGTCACCCGAGGTGACGCGGAACAAGCCCCAGGCTCGCAGTTTCGTCTCGGGATGATCGGGCGCCTCTTTGGCCAACGCGATCTGGCCGGCCCAGGGGATGCCTGCATGGTAGGTCGATTCCCCGAACGCAAATTCGCCCAGAGCCCCCTCGTGGACTCGCTTGATGGCTTCGATGTAATACTCGTCGGCCCGCGTTTGATAATCGACTAGGAAGCACAGATTGTTTTCCGTCGCCTTCCGGCCGCTGGCTTCGATGCTCAGGCTGCCCGGCACATCGACGGCCACCGGTTTAGCCACGAACACGTGTTTGCCGGCATCGACGGCCGCCGCCGCCTGCTCGGGGTGGAACACGGGCGGCGACTGGATGACGATGGCGTCCAAGTCCTGTTCGATTAGTCGTTCATGGCACATCAGACCGGTAAACCGTTTCTCGGCAGCTAGATCGAAGCGATTGCCCACGTTGTCCACGCGGTCTTGGAAATAGTCGGCCACCCCTGCCAGTTCGTAACCACCATGCTTCAGGAACAGGTCCGTGATCCAGGCTCCACGCCCGCCACAACCGATCATGCCGAAGCGGATTTTGGAATTCGCGGAACTGCCGCGGACCGCTTGCGGCGAAACGACGGAGAAGGCGACCGCAGCCGCACCAGCGCCGGCGACGAAGTCGCGGCGATGGATCCGGATGCCGGCAGTGTGATGGGGATGCTTATCGGTTGATTTCGTCATCGATGGGCTCCTTGGCTGGTGGTGCGTTCTAAGCTTTGTCTGAAAAGGGGTCTGACCCTTTGGAGGGCACGCTGAAAACTTGGGAAATACGGTGTGCCCGGAGAGGGTCAGACCCCTTTTCAGACAAAGCCTAGAA
>REEF01000651.1 GCA_007695205.1 Planctomycetaceae bacterium | reverse complement strand
ATTCGACGAATACGCGCAACTGTAGCCGGAATCGCAATTGCCGGCGTTTCGTCCGGCCTCGATGCCCAATTCCAGCGACGGCAACCGGGTCAGGTGGCCGACGCGATCAGCGGCGACTTGGTCGACAGACACACCGACACGGATATTGGCCCCCGAGGTCTTGTAGGGATGTTCACCGGTCAGGTAAGACGCGGCGGCTCGCGCATGGTCGCCCGGTCCCGACCCCTTCGCTCGCCCATTGTCCTGGGCTAACCCCGAGATCACAGTCAGATGCGAACGCAGGGGCTCCAACGGTTTCAAGGTCGGCGTGAACTCGAAGTTGTCCCCCTCGCCCTCGGGAGTCCATGATGGCATGATCGCGCCGTTGGGAAAGAAGATATATCCCAAACGAATAGGCGGTCCATCCGGTTGTGGGCTCCCCAACGCTTGACGCTGAGGCACCATGATGTCCAGCAGAGGCAATCCGACGCTCAGCCCGACCCCTCTCAGGAAAGTTCTACGTGCGACTTGATGACGGCTCATTCTTATTCTCCTTGAGTGCGCCGCATTCGAAACGGCTCGCTGGTGACAATTCCCAAAACGAGGGACGAAAAACGGTAATCGTTCTGCTGCATTTGCTGCGCGATGCTGTCCACCGCGCATTGGTCGTAGTATTCCAGACCGCGCCCCAACGCAAAGGTCAGCATCCTGCTGGCCAGCACCTTGGCAAACTCCTGCTCGCGCTGGCTGAGGATCGCGACCAGTTCGATCGGTCCTTCAAAACGCTGACCGTCGGGCAGTTCGCCTGACGAGTCGACCGGGTGGCCACCGTCCTCGATCCGCCATCGACCGATCGGATCGAAATTCTCGAACCCAAATCCCAACTCGTCCATCTGGATGTGGCACGAGGCACAGACCGGACTCTCGCGATGCATGACCAGTTGCTCGCGAAGCGTCGCGGCCTGGCTGGCTTCTTGAGCTTCTTCCAGTTCCGGAACGTTCGGAGGAGGATCGGGGGGCGGTGTCCCTAAAATGTTCTCCATGATCCACAGGCCTCGTTTCACGGCCGAGGTGCGTGTGGGGTTCGAGGTCAGTGTCAGGATGCTGGCTTGCGTCAACAAGCCGGCTCGCTGGTCGGACGGCAGTTTCACTTGCTGGAAGTCGTCGCCCTGCACGCCATCGATCCCATAATGTTCGGCCAATTGCTGATTGACGAAGGTGAAATCCGCCGTCAGGAACTGGGCGACACTGCGGTCTTCCCGCATGATCGTCTCGAACATCAGTTCGGTTTCAGTTCGCATGGCACGTTTCAACGCGGCATCGAAGCCAGGAAACCGCTGGGGGTCGGGGGTCACGTCTTCCAAATTTCGCAGATTCAGCCACTGGCCGGCGAAGTTTTCGACCAGCGAAGCCGACTTGGGATCGGCGATCATGCGAAGCACCTGGGCTTCCAGCACCGACGGTTGCCGCAGTTGGCCATCACTGGCCAACTGGAATAATTCGTCGTCAGGCATGCTGCTCCACAAAAAGTACGACAGCCGCGTGGCCAGTTCGAAATCGTTCAACTCGCGAATCGACTCGGCCGGATCCGCCACGCGATCATCCTCGACGCGGAACAAGAAGTGGGGCGAGACCAGTGTGGCAGCGATCCCTACCTGGATCGCGTCCTCGAACGGCCGTCCCCGATCGAGTGCCTGTTCGACCAACCCCATCAGACGATCGACCTCTTCCGCCTGGACCGGACGACGAAACGCCCGAAAGGCCAATCGCTCCAGGATCTGTCGAGCTGCTTCGCGTGGTGAGAGATCATCGCCGGGCACCGCGATCAGAACGTGATTCCCTTCCAACCCTTCTTTGCGTAGCGATGGGTCCACTGGCCCGACGATTTCCAGTGGGGGCACCTGAATCGATTCGACGCTCGCGACCAATTCCGCGATCACGAACGCTGCGTCCAGGTATTTCTCCAGCAGCAAGGGCGGCAGCGTGAGAACGTCTCCGATGTTATCAAAACCCTCGCCGACGTCATCGGAGGGAAAATCGGCAGCCAAGTCCAACTCCAACCCCGTCAGGTCGCGGATGGTATTGTTGTATTCGGGGCGGTTCAAACGACGGAGCGTCACGCGGCCCGGATCGCGAATCTGGTCGCAATCGACCGTCAGCACGGCATTGAACCACGATACGATCAACTGCCGCTCGGCTTCTGTCGGCTGGGCCGCATCGTCTGGGGGCATGGCCCCGAATTGAAGTATCTCAGAGACCTTCGCCGTGAAAGCTCGGTGCTGCAAAGCCGCCTCGACGGACTCAAAGAGGCTTACGTCTACTTCGCCTGCGGCGTAGTCCGGACTATGGCAATCCCAGCAATATTGCTTCAGCAGAGGCTGGATCTGCTCGGTAAGCATTTTGGCTTGAGACTCAGGATCAGCCAATTGCGGTTCGGCCAACGCGGTTACGGTGCCAGCGAGCACCACGATCATGACCCAACAGGCGGGAAGGGCGGAGAAAACGGGCGACCAAATCCGTGAGGCCGAACTGTGACGGTTGGACACCTGGAAAACCTCCTGCTAAAAAGGCACGATTATCATGACTGGTCGGACCCATTCCCATGAGTTATCGTATCGGAGTCGGTGAATTTGACCACTACAAATCTTGGAACGACGCGAAAAAAAGGCCAGCCCGCGTGGGCTGACCTTCATATGCTTTTTTCAGTTCTCCAGAGGGAATCAGTCCTCTCCCTCAGGGGCGGTTCCCGGTAATTCCCCTGCTCTGATCAATTCTCCGAACGTTTTTCCTCTGACCGACTTAAGGCCTTCCGCTTTTTTGAACATGGCCTTCAGGATGATCGTCAGCTTCTCTTGATCCCCCTTCAGCGCATTGTAGTTTTTCATCGTCACGCCGGTTTTCGACAGAGCCACGCCATAGTCATTGCGGTCCCTTTTGCTGGGTCCGTAATGACAGACATTACACTGAGCTTCCTTAGCCACCTCGATCACCGGCGACGTCGCATACGCATCTTCCAGCCAGATCTTAGCGACGGCGGGAATCGCGTGAGCTGAAGACGTCAAGATGGCGAGAACACACACGGCGAGCAGGGACACGGCCAGTTTTTTCATGTGAAAACTCCCTAACAACGAAGGCAAAAAAGTTTTTTTGAACGGCAAACGTAGTGGCACTTTGGGGCAGGATTGCTTGCGGAGGCAGGCAGTTTCGGACAAAGCGACTCTTCTACGATTCTAAGTAAAACCGCGCCCCGGTCCCATGTCAAGCGGTGGGAAGGAAATTGCGGCAAAGATTTCTGAGGCAATTCCGCCGGATCGAGCATGGTAGGGGACAGAAAAAATGCGCCGGCGTGTTATAATGGCGATGGACAGTACAGACGCCTTTTAACTGATTTCCGGTGTAACGAATCATGGCTTTGAAGAAAAATTTAGACCGAATCCTGTCCCAATGGTCTTACGAGCCGAATGCGGTCAAAGTGCGTGTCGTTCAAGGCGACGATGGGCGCGACGTCATTCAAATGCGAGTGGACATGGGCATCTTGCAGCTAGAGATCGAAGGTCGTCCGGACGGGAACTGGCCGTCCGGGTACCGTACCTTCTACGATTATTTGTTGAGCGAAGAACTGCTGGACGACGAATTCGAGTTATCCGAAGAACAGTCGGCTGAGGTTGATCGGGAATTCATTCAGTACTATCACCGGCGGGTATGCTGGTTGACGTTGCGGGCCTTCGATCGCGCGGTGAAGGACGCCGACCATACGCTGGCGCTGATGGATTTCTGCTTGGCTCATTCGTCGGACGAGGAGTGGACCATTTCGCACGAACAGTATCGTCCCTTCGTCCTGTTCCACCGCATCCAGGCGGCCGCATTAGACAAACTGGAGAATCAAGCTCCGGAAGCAGCCATCGAAGAGTTGAATGACGGGTTACGACAGTTGCAGGAATTATTCGACGAAGGCGAAGACGAATTCGAGGTCGAAGAGCATTCCGACGAGTTCTTCGAAGAGCATTTCGAGGAGCACGTTTTGGTCGCACG
Organism: Planctomycetaceae bacterium; assembly: GCA_007695205.1. Taxonomy (GTDB): domain Bacteria; phylum Planctomycetota; class Planctomycetia; order Pirellulales; family Pirellulaceae; genus SKKK01. Next base: position 764 of record REEF01000651.1, on the reverse strand, counting down.
TCTGGTCGAGCTTCGCGAATCCCTCCGGTCGCACTACCATATCGGCCGCACATTGGAAGAACGTTTGCAGGAAGCGGTGAACACCGAACAATACGAACTGGCAGCCAGATTGCGCGACGAAATGGCTCGCCGTCGGGCACGGCCCCGAGCCACTTGACCGGCGCAAGTCCATCGATTAGGCTTTGTTGGAAAAGGGGGCTGACCCTTTGGGAGAAGGTCAGCCCCCTTTTCTAACTCTGCGGCTATGTGGGCCGCAGGGAATTCCCTCCCCTTTGTTTTGGTCGATGAATCGACCAGGAGCAGACCGGTGACCATCAAGCGTGTGGGCGCAACGAAACAGTACGCCAGCAATTGGGCGCTGGCGTTCGGCAAGAAAGAATCCGGACGCAAGAAGACGAGCGTCAAAGCGGTTGCGAAGAAACCAAAGAGTCCCAAGCACAAGAGCAGCGCGACCACCAAGAAGACGAAGAAAAAGGCATCAGCATGAGATTGCATCTGCGGTACTGCGCCGCTTGAAACTACGAACCTCAAGCCGTCAGGCTGGCGGCCACATTGTTGACCGAGTACAAGCAGCAGTTGACCGGTTTCGAACTGGAGCCTTCTTCTGGCGGTTGTTTCGAACTGACCGCTGACGGCCAATCGATCTACTCGAAACTAAGAACCGGCAGCTTTCCGAAAGAACAGGACTTGGTGGCTGAAGTCGGCCGTCTGCTGAAGCGACGCATAAAGTAGTAGGCACACTCCGTGTGCCGTACACTGCGGAC
>REEF01000891.1 GCA_007695205.1 Planctomycetaceae bacterium | reverse complement strand
TAGGACGGATTGCCAATCCGTCCTACCCGTTTATGCAACGATGGCGTTTACGAGGCTTCGCCGCGTAGCAGATCTTCCCCGTAGCCGGGTGGGAATGGGTTGCCCAGGTCCGAGTCCGTCGGGGGTTGCTGTGGTGGATCGAGCGATTCCTGTGGTTTTTCCGGGGCTGGGGATTCGCCGCCGAACTCGCGCAACCAGTGTTCCAGTTCCTGTCGATCGATTTCGACATCCATGTCGGTAGTGTCGCTAGGGACACTCGCCGATTCCCGGGGCAACACGGGTCGTCGAGCGAACTGTTGGAACCAAAGTTCGCTGTCGATGGGCACGGCACGGCGGCGTCGAGCGGCTCGATGCAGGCGATGGTCGCTGGAAACAACGGTCAAACGTTTGGGCGACGTATTCTCACGAATCAATTCTTCGATCACGTCGTCTGCTTCCCGATTCGGTCGAGCAAAGCGTACCGTGATTTCGCGGTGAACGACGACCGGTTCCAGCCCGGGCGGTGCGTGGCGTCCATCGAACACCACGACGGTGGTGCGACGATCGGTGGTCGCCAACCGATCTGCCAGGAAATCCAGCAGAGCCAAACGCGTCCGAGCCAGAGAGCTGCCCGTTCCGCAATGCCCGGTGATATCCGTCGCGTTCAGCAGATTGTACCCATCGATGATCAAAGCCATGGGAGCGGTTCCTTTCAGCTCGTGCCCCGTGCGTTCGCCTGCGGAAATCAAATCGAGTGGAAATCGATGATTGGCAGGCTTTTCAGTCTGATTTTAGACCGCTAAAGTTTTTGATAAAGCCATCATATCATCGCTTCCCGTCGCCTCGGATGTTTTGAGGTTGCAGCTTGGGAGGGATCCAACTGGTTGGGAGACGTTAACTATGGAGCAAACCGAGCCGAACGCGCGGCCTGGAGGGTCGCGGGAATGGGATTCGCCTTTTCACATCGTCGGCGTGGGCGCATCGGCCGGCGGGTTGGAAGCGTTGGAGAAATTCTTCGACAACATGCGACCCGACAGTGGTCTGGCCTTCGTCGTCATCCAGCACCTGTCGCCTGATTTCAAGAGCTTGATGGACGAGCTGTTGCGGCGACATACGGACATTGCCATCCACCGGGTGGAAGATGGCATGACAGTAGAGCCCAATTCGATTTATCTTATACCCCCCAAAAAAGAGATGATCATCTCGGGCGGCAAGCTGTTGCTGACCGACAAAGATCCGACGCAGGGGCTATCGCTGCCGATCGACACGTTTTTCCGTTCGCTGGCTCAGGATGCCGGGGACTTAGCGATTGGCGTCGTGTTATCGGGGACGGGCAGCGATGGTTCGCGGGGCATCCGCGAGATTCATGAGTCAGGCGGTTTGGTGATCGTCCAGAGCATCGAGACGGCCAAGTTCGACGGGATGCCTCGCAGCTCGATCGACACCGGCATCGTCGACGCGATTTTGCCTCCGGAAACGATCCCTGCTGCATTGTTGAACTATGTCAGCCAGCCTCGGGGGGTGGGTTGGTCGCCGGGCGACGGCCGGAAACCTCCCAATCAAAATGCGATGGAGACGGTGATCCACCTGCTGCGCGAGCAGTATGGGATCGATTTCTCGCAATACAAGCCGAACACCGTGACGCGAAGGATCGAGCGTCGATTGATGTTGAATCAGACCGTGGATCTGGACGCTTACGCCGAGCGATTGAGTCATGATCCGGACGAGTTGAATGCCCTGTACAAGGATCTTTTGATCGGCGTCACGAAATTTTTCCGTGACCGCGAAGCCTTCGAGCGATTGGAGAAGGAGGTGGTTGCCACGCTGTTGAACCGCAAGCGCCCCGAAGACGAGATCCGTGTGTGGGTCGCCGGTTGTGCGACGGGCGAAGAGGCCTATTCCGTCGCGATGATGTTGCACTCGCATTTCGAGGCGGTGGGCAGGCAACAGAATATCAAGATCTTTGCGACGGACGTCCATCGAACTTCGCTGGATTTCGCGAGCGCTGGTATTTATGACCAGGCGGCATTGACCGAGGTGTCTCCGGTTCGATTAGAGCGTTATTTCAAGCGCCACGGCAACGTCTTTCACGTCGTACCCGAATTGCGTCGGATGATCGTCTTCGCACCGCACAATGTGACCAAGGACGCACCATTCACCAAGATGGACTTGATCACCTGCCGCAACATGCTGATCTACCTGAGTTCCCCGGCTCAGAAAAAGGTCCTTTCGCTGTTCTTGTTCGGTCTGAAGACGCGGGGCATCCTATTCCTCGGTCCCAGCGAGAGTCCGGGCGACTTGGCTTCGGAATTTGACACGCTGGACGGCCAATGGAAGCTGTATCGGAAGCGGCGGGACATCGGGCTGCCGGCCGACATGCGTTTCCCGCTGTCCTCGGGCTTCGTCTCGATCGGGGCCACGGCGCCGCGTGTTCCTGCCGAGCTGCCGCGGACCAAAGACGGGACGATGAGTCGCGTGTTCGATTTGCTGCTCAAGCGGCATATGCCGCCCAGTCTCTTGGTCAACGAGCGGCTGGAATTGATCCACAGCTTTGGCGACGCGGGACGTTATCTGGTGATTCGAGACGGTCGTCACAGCGTCGATGTCTTGGACCTGCTGCACGAGGACCTTCGTACCCCGCTGGCAGGATTGCTGCAACGCACCGCGTCTCGGAAACAGGCCGTCGTGTACAAGGGGCTCGACCTGCGAAGGGGGGACCTTCAGGAGCATTTGAATCTCACGGTCGAGCCCATTTTGGACGACACGACGGGGCTTCAATTCAGCCTGGTGACCTTCGAGTCGATGGATGTCCGAGGAGAGTCGGGCCCGAAGGTCGACGAGTTGGACATCGGCGAAGCCTCGCGCGAGCACCTGGAATCGCTCGAATCGGAATTGCGATACACCAAAGAAAACCTGCAGGCCACCATCGAAGAACTGGAGACCAGCAACGAGGAGATGCAGGCGACCAATGAAGAATTGGTGGCTTCGAACGAGGAACTGCAGAGCACCAACGAGGAATTGCACTCGGTCAACGAGGAGCTTTATACGGTCAACGCCGAGTACCAGCGCAAAATCGGCGAGCTGGAGCAGATGAGCAACGACATGGACAGTCTGTTGGCCAGCACCGAGATCGGTGTCATGTTCCTGGACCAAGACCTGTGCATTCGCAAGTTCACCTCCCGAATCGGCCAGTTCTTCGACCTCCTGCCGCAGGACGTGGGACGCCGGATCTCGACGTTCGCTCACAATATCGTCCACGATGGGCTGATGGCCGATATCCAGACCGTGCTGGCTACTCGGGAAATCTGTCAGCGCGAGGTACGGGATACACGGGGCGATTGGTACCTGCTGCGGGTCCTACCCTACCTGGGCAAGAATATCGCGAGCGGCGTGGTCGTGACGATCGTCGACGTATCCACGCTGAAGCAGACCGAAAGCCAGTTGCAGCGGATGTCCAAGGTCTTCATGGATGGCGCCGATCCTATCATCATCGAGGATCTGAAGAGTCGCATCTTGGATGTCAATTATGAAGCCGAACGTGTTTACGGCTGGAAACGCGAGGAGCTGATCGGCAAGAGTGTCGAACTGCTAGTGCCAGCGTCGGGCCGCGAAGCTTCCAGACGCCTGCGTACCAAATGCCGTCAGCAAGAACATGTGCGAAACGTCGAAGCCGTGAGGCAGACCAAGGACGGCACCAAATTGCCCGTGCTGCTGACTTTGTCCCTCTTGACCGAAGAGGACGGTCATCCCGTTGCCCTTGCATCGATCGCCAAGGACATCAAGCGATTGAAAGACGCCGAACGCCAGGCTCGCGAGGCCGTACGACGGCGCGACCACTTCCTGGCTATGCTGTCACACGAGCTGCGCAATCCGCTGGCTGCCATCATCAATGCCAGCCGCGTGCTCGATCGCGTCTCGGGCAAAGACCCCGAAACCGTCCGTCAAGCCTGCGATGTGGTCCTGCGACAAGGCGGCCAGATGTCTCGGCTGTTGGATGATTTGCTGGACGTTTCACGCGTCACGCAGGGAAAGATCCAGCTTCGCCAGAGTGTCTGTGACGTGACTCGAATGATCGACGATGCCATCGAGTGCTTGCAGCCACGCATCGAGCAGCGACAGCATGAGTTAACTGTCGAGGTCCGGGATCGTCCTTTGTTCGTCCGAGGCGATTGTTCGCGGTTACTGCAGATCCAAATGAATCTGCTGTCGAATGCGGTCAAGTACACCCCGCCGGGAGGAAAGATCCAAGTGACGCTCTATCGCGACGGCTCGCAAGCGGTACTGCGCGTGCGCGATAATGGACGCGGAATCCCAGCTTCGATGCTCAACAGCATCTTCGACCTGTTTGTCCAGACCGACGATCCCAGGCACCAGGATGAAGGGGGAATGGGGGTCGGGTTGACACTGGTCCAGCAGTTGGTCGAACTGCACGGCGGCGTGGTCAAGGCATCGAGTGCGGGGCCCGAGCAGGGCAGCGAATTCGTGGTCCGACTGCCCTTGACGGACCAACGTCCCGCGATCGTCGACGTCTCCGAACTCCAGCAGCCCCACAAGCAATTGCGTGTGCTGATCGTCGAAGATGATCGGGACAATCGAGAGATGCTACGGCAACTAATGGAATTGGACGGGCACCAGGTGCTGACCGCCGCCGATGGAGCGGAGGGTTTGCAGGCCATCGTCGAACATCGTCCGCAAGTCGCATTGGTCGATTTGCACCTGCCGGTACTCAACGGCTACGAGGTAGCTCGGCGCGCCCGAGCCAACCAGCAATGCCAGGGGGTTCGGCTGATCGCCTTGAC
>REEF01000889.1 GCA_007695205.1 Planctomycetaceae bacterium | reverse complement strand
CGCGGCATGGGCGGACGCCAATGCAGTTGCGGCGAAGAGAATCTGCTGCGGTTGCCGGGCGACCGCTATCGGGGCCGCGATATCCTAACGCATGAATTCACGCACACCATTCACCGCTACGGTCTGTCGCCCAATATCCAGCGAATGATTTCCGAGACCTACAAGCAGGCTCGCCAGCAGAAGCTCTGGGAGACGCCCGCGGGCAGACCGATCTACGGCGGTTCGAACGAGGACGAATACCTTGCCGAGATGGCCATGTGGTACGTCGGCGGACGTGGTGATTGGCCGCGGGGCATGCCGCCCATGAAGCCGGGCCCCGAGTTCCTCAAGAGCTACGATCCGGCCGGCTACCAACTGGTGGACGACCTTTTCCAGGGCCGTCTGGACGTCCGCCCCGTCGCGCCCCGTTCGCGCAACCGGCGTTGATCGGCTGCTCGCGTTCGGCTGCGTGCCGTTGCGGCGGATGCAATCGCCTAGTCGACGAAAACGGGCGGCGGATTCTGCCGGAACATAAAAGGCCGCGGACGGGAAGAACCTGGCGACGGCGCAAGGCCTGCGGGAAGGGGCTTGCGAGCACTGCCGGCAGCCTTGCGACTGGCCGCCAAGGACTGGAGCGTTGCGGTGGAAAGCTGAGTTTCCAAAACCGTCAGCTCTTCCAACGCGGCGAAGCTCTCCAGCGGCGCGACCGCTTGTTCGGTGAATCCGGGGCCGTAGAGCGTCAGCTTGCGGAGCTTCGGCAGTCCGGTCAGGTGCGCCAGTCCGTGATGGCTGAACTCGTCGCCAGCGGTTCCTTCCAGACGCAAGTAGATGAGTTCCTGCAGTGCGGTAAGAGGTTCGAGACCCGCGTCGGTAACCGGCGTTTCTACCAGGTACAGCGACTCCAAGGATCGGATGCCTGCCAAGGTCCGCATTCCGGCGTCGGATACAGGTGCGCGCACCAGGTAGAGATCGGCCAGTTGGTACAGGTCGGCAAGCTGCCGCAGACCGTCGTCGCCCCCGCGCCATTCATCGGTTAGGTAGACGATGGTCCGCCAGCGTCTGGAGAACGTGGCGGGGTTGAAGGTCGAAACGGGACCCGTGATTCGAGGAACAAGGTGCTGGCAATGGCCCCAGCGGACGCCGACTTCGCCTCCCAGGCGGCGAATCGCTTCGACGGCTCGATGATGCCTGTCTCGATGTTCGGCAGGAAGGAACGGATAGTGTATGTCAGCAGCATCGTTTGGTTCGGGCACAGGACCGATGGAAAATCGGACCAACGGCCCGTCGGCGTTCCATCCGACCAGGCCGTAGTGCGCGGAGTCGGCGTAACGCGAGAAGGGATGTTGCCCGGGCATGAAGGGACTGGTCAGCCACTCGGTCGTCCCCCGCTGAACATCCATTATCAACCAGCGGTTTCCCGGCAGCACTAACTGATCCTGCAGCGGGAGCAACGCTTCGCGCCGAGGCGACAGCCCCCGTCGATCTGTCTCCATCAGCGATCGCCGCTGCCAGCTTTCCCCGTGCTCGCCGGACGCTTCGAAGACCTCGACTTGCCAGCATGAAGCAGCCACCAAACGTCCTTCGTATTCCTGACAGATCGTCGGGTTGTGCGAACGCGGAGGAAGAAGGACGGGCAGGATCGAGACTTCGAGCGTTTCCAGGTCGATTGCCAGCGGCGAGCGGCCGTGCATCGCGGCACCAAGCTGCGGCTCGCGCCCGACCAGCAGCATTCGGCGTCCGGAATCCGGGGCGTGGTATTCGGTAATCCAACTGGGACGGAAACGTTCCGAGGGATCATCGTCGCGGTCCTCCTCCGGTACGGACGGCTCCTTGACCGCCGTGTGAAAGACGTTGACGGCGTAGGCAGCCGGATCTGAGGTGTCCGGTATGCGATCGATTCGTGCGAACCACAACCGGAAGTCCCCGGGCGTCCGCCCCATGGCAAAACAACTTCCCGGGCCCAGCGGATGGAGTGCGATCGGGCCCGGCTGCATCCGGATGTCCATCGAGCCCAAGTTGCCCGGTTGATGAGGCGGCAATCCGTGCTCTTGATCGATGCTCCCCAAGCGGTCCCCGGTGGGCGACACGACGTGGATGCCCGATCGACGGCAGGCGATCCAAAACGCGGAGCCGTCCCAGACCACCCAGTAGATCGCGTCTTGCTCGGCCGAGGAACGCGACGAATCCAAAGGAATGCGAAAGATCGTTTGCACGATCCCGGGCGCCGGGAGCACGTCGACGTGCCGGATCCCCCAGGCGACATCAAGCGTCTCGTGGCACTTCGCGATCATCGACCATTCCGGTCGAATGTCCGGGACAGGCTCGAAGACCACCCGGCGCGCCAACGGTTCGCCATCCAGCGGATTCCGCGGCAGCGACCAGCGTTTTTCCGGCGGTGCGGCTGCTTCCAAGCGGCGAAGCTCCGTGTCCAATGCGGTCAATTGGCGGCCGATCGCCATCGCACCGCTGACGGTCCGGTAGTTCGGATCGGCGTCCAAGCACCTCTCCCACCGGGCGGACAAGTCCTCCCACTCGCGGCGCAATTCCCGCCAGGGCCGCCGCGGTCGCCGCTCCTCGACTTCCATGACGAGCAGTTCCAACCGGCCGCGGAAAACGTTGGCCGGTTGCCCGCTGTCGATCAGCCGCTGCGCAAAACGGGCCTTTTGCTCGTCGTCGCCCGGCGGGGAAACCGGCAACGGGAGCAGCGTGTCGGGATCGGCCACTTCGGTCAGGAAACGATAATAGTCGTCGGCGAGTTGATCCCAATTCGGCGCTCGTGACCGGCTTGCTTCGGCCAACAGGATACTGGCCGCCGGGGCGAGAAACCGTTGCTGTTGCAACAGAGCCGAGTGAGGTCCCCGGTGTGCAAAGCCGCCTCGCATCGACCTGACAACCGGGGCGCGCACCATGCCCTCGGCGAGGTTGGGGTCGAGCTGCGGGAATTGGCCGTAGATCCTCCAGAACCAGGCACGGGCCTCGGCCTGCACCTCCGGTGCGCCGCCGTGATAATGCCTCGAGAAGTAGTCCAACTGAAGCAACAAATGCCGAGCGATCAATCCCGCTTCGCTCAGGTTCAATGCGCGGCGGCGCAACAAGTGCTCCAGATGCCCGCAGGCGAGCGTCAGGTAGATGCGCCGCTGTTTGGCTTCCGCTTCCACCGCCGTGCTGAGGAACTCGGCCGCCCGATTCTGTCCGTACCGTTGCCGCTGATGCTCGTATTGCTCGCGGTCTGCCGGTTGACGCCAGTGAACCAGGTCACCGATCACACCCAGCCGTTGTTCGAAGTCGTCGGGTTCCAATAACAAGGCGGCCTCGCGGAGTTCGGCGGCATGCTGGTAGTTTGCGAGACTGCTGAACGCTTCAGCGCGCGCGGCGAGTTGAGTGAAAAGCTTCCGGCGGTCGAGCAGGGGACCGTCGCGGGGGAGGCCCACAACCTGGTCCGCAACCGTGCGGACCAGGAAGTCGGGAACCTCGGCCAGCGGCATGCCGTCGCGTTGCATTTCCCAACGCACCGCTTGGCCGTCCGACACCCGGATCGTCAGCCGCACCGTCGGCTCGGCATCGGCGGTCGCCGGCGAGACCTCGAACCGGCCCTCGACAAACCAAGGGACGGTGGCTGGCCGGACTCGCGACTCACCGGCCAGTTCCAGTTCGCGGCGGATCGCCCGGGCTTCCTCCGTTTCCAACACGGCAAGTCCGTGCCGGCCCATCAATGCCGCCTGGAGCAATCGTGCGTAACCGGCCTGGAGATGATCGTAGTCGCGAAGCAGATTCGAGGTGAGAAAATGAGGCACGGCGATGATTTGCGTCACGCCCTGCGGGAACTGCTCGCGCAGCTCGTTGACCATGCGGAACAGCTCGGCGGCGACGGCTTCTCGCTGCTGTTGATCATAAGCGAGATACTCCAACCGCACGCGGGCCCCGAAGCGGCTCTCGCTCACAATCACCTGGATGTGCCGTTGGGCCGACTCGCGGTCGGGCGCGTGCCGAGCGTCTTCTCCGTCGATCATGGAAAGCGTCAGGATCGCGTCTGCCTTCAGCACGCGGCCCAGTTCCAGCCGCTTCCCCGTGGCTTCGGCCGCCAGTGCAGCCGTCCGTTCCCATTCGCCGAGGATCGCGGCGATCTGCTGGCGCTCGACGAGCGTCACGCCCTCCAGGCCAGTCAGCGCTGCTGTCAGCAAGTCCACGATTCCCGTCTGCTCGGTCGGCCGGTCGGCAACGATTGCCCATCGCTCCAGCGGCCCCTGGTCGGCCGCCGTCGTCAAGGGGGGTAGCGACGCCGACAGTGCGGCCAGTACCAGGCCGATTCGGAGAGCGATTGCCCGCGACCATACGGCTGGAAAGAAACGAATCGATTGCATGGCTGGACTCCCTGTGTATTCAAAATCGTGTAGGCATCTGCTGACAATTCTCGGACATCGTGCAGGACGGATCATGGTCGCGACCTCGTTTATGGTGGCTCGTGAATCCGTATTTGGCTGTAGGGCCGATAGTGCAGGCCATCGCCGCAAGTGGTCACCACAATGCCGTAGTGGGCGGAGATGCTGAAGATGCCCGTGTAGGGATGGTTCGTAGCTCCCTCTCTCAAGACCGGTTGCACCTCGAACGTCTCACGGTGGATGCGATACCAGTACCCGCGTCCTTCCGGTACGTAAATCCACGGGCCCAACGGCAGCAGGTATCCGCACCCGCCCCCGCCCTCGCACAGTCGACGCTTGGTCAAGGTGTGATGATCCAGCAACGAAGGGCCGGTCCACTCCGCGACGCCCGGGCGATGGTCCGAACCGAACGCATGGAGAAGAC
>REEF01000989.1 GCA_007695205.1 Planctomycetaceae bacterium | reverse complement strand
GCCTTATCACCACTTATGAGCAAGAGATGAAATACCTCCAGCAGATTCAGGGAGGCCAGCAGATTGGCTCGTGATTTAATCTGCTGGCCTCCCTGAATCTGCTGGAAAATCCGACCGTGCTACGCAAAACCCCAACTTTGAAAGAAGCGGAATACAACATGAACTTCCTCTCCCAATCCTGGCTGATCAACCGTCGTCATGCGCTGCGTGCGATGGGTACTTGCATCTCGCTTCCGATGCTCGAATGCATGACTCCGCTGCGGGCCGCGGAATCAACATCCTCGCCGCGGCGCAGTGCCTTCGTCTATCTGGCCAACGGCACCCATTCGCTCGATTATCAGATCACCACGCCGGGCAAGGATTATCGGTTCTCCCGGTCGCTGAAGCCTCTGGAAAAATTCCGTAACGTGATCACGCCGATCAGCGGTTTGCATCACCCGGGCGGATTGGGCCAAGCTCACGGCTGCGCCAAGGTCTGGCTGACCGGCGGAAAGCTCGGCCCTTCGGACCGCAATACCATCTCGGTGGATCAGAAGATGGCCGAAGTGACCGCGCAGCACACGCGATACGCCTCCATGGAGATCGCCATCAACGGGGGCTCACTCGCGTGGACTGCCGACGGGGTCCCGCTTCCCCCGCTGCGTCGTTGCAGTGAGATCTTCGCGTCCATGTTTGGTGAACCGGAGGGTGGCAAAGCTGCCCAGCGGCGAACGTTGCGTCGCAAGGCCAGCGTGCTGGACGCCAACCTGGACGAAGTCCGTCGACTTGACGAAAAGATGGGTGCGGCGGACAGAGGCCGGATGGAACAGTACCTGACCTCGATTCGTGAGGCAGAGATCCGAGCGCGGCGGGCTGACGAGTGGCTCGATACACCGCTGCCGGAGATTACCGAAGAGGATCGCAAACGCACCAATCGCGACATCCCCCAGACCCTGGCCGGCGACTACTTCCGCACCGTCTATGACCTCATGGTGCTGGCCTTTCAGACCGATGTGACCCGCGTGGCCACGTTCAGCATGGGCGGCGAAGGAGATCAGATTGCCATTCCCGAAATCGGCATTTCGCAGACGCGCCATCAACTCAGCCACCACGGCGGGGATCCTGGCTACATCGAGAAACACGTCCAGTACGACATCTTCGCCTTCGAGCAGTTCAGTTACTTCCTTACCCGGCTCGCCGAGACCAAGGACGTCAACGGCAAGCCGTTGCTCGACTCGACGATGGCGCTGTTCGGCAGCGGTATGGCCTATGGTCACGGCCACGGCAACGCCAACCTGCCGCTGGTGCTCGCCGGCGGATCGGCCCTGGGCCTCAAGCACGGCAGCCACATCGACTTCAACCAGGGGCACTTCGACGGCTACCAGCTCGACCAGCCGGGCAAGCACTACGGCCTCTGCAGCCGCCCCGCCAACCCGAATGCCCACATGAGCAATCTCCTCGCCATGATGGCCCAGCGGATGGGCTGCGAAATCGACCAGTTTGGTGATAGTAACCAGGTGATCGAGGTGTAAGGAGCTGTTAGCTTTTAGCTATTAGCTATTAGCTATTAGCTATTAGCTATTAGCTATTAGCTATTAGCTAACTGCCGCAATTTGCTAACCGCTAACCGCTAACCGCTAACCGCTCCCCGCTAACCGCTCCCCGCTATGAAACTAACCACAACCTTCTGCCTATCGCTCTTCCTGCTGGCAACAACCCTCGCGATGGCCGAAGCCCCCTTTCGGCCCGAAGTTGGCAAGTTTCCGCCCCCGGATAAGTTGGTGGCCTACGACGGCCAGCTCGTCTTCGTCGATCACGCCAACCGCCGTGGCAGCATCCGTTTTACTGGCGGGGAGATGTTTCACTCAACGGCCCCACGCCCGTTCGCCCTGCTTCCCTACGGCATGGTGCGGTATCACGGTGCCCCGGCCGACCTGCGAGACGTTGCCCTAGGGACCATGTTGCACGGTCGGTTCTATCTGCCACCCGACCCTGAATTCTCAGCGGTTCCAGTGGTCAGCCGCGGCGGTGAGACGAATCCGGCGGAAAATCATGCGATCTTGCTGGAGGACGAACCGAGTTTCTGTCTTCGCGAAGGCAAAGTCTGGAAGTTGCAGGAGGTGGATCTTCGCGACAACCGAGCGATGGTCGTCGCCAATCGTGAAGCCAAGGATACCGGAGGTGCCAAAGAAGACGCACAACAGTTGACCGTTGATCCGGCCACGCGAATCTGGCGTGGTCGTGAGAGACTGGGGTTGCAGGACTTGATCGCGGAAGGTGTGTGGCCCGCCAGCGGAAAGAAGTCGCTCGACGGCCAAGCCGTCTATCTGGGAATCGCTTGGAAACCGGCGGGAACGTGGGAACGTCGCGTTGGCAACCGACGCCACATTTCGGATATCTGGCTGGATGAGGCCGCGATGCAGCGCGCCACCGAGCACCAGACAGTGGCGCATCGGGAACTGATCCGCAGCCGCTGGATGCCTGCCTATGTGGATGCCATCGAATACGGAAAGTTCGGCGAAGCGACCGTTACTGCGACGCTGTTCGGCGGCATGGACTCGGCCCTATACGCGGATTTCAAGCAGGGAGTCCAAGCTCAGATCGGTGCATCGGATCGGCAATTAAAACATGCCGACGGTTGGGTCAGTCACGCGCACATGGCCATTCGCGGTCCACTGGTAGAAGTATCCAAGCAGGATGGGGACGTCCCGCTGGGAAGCAGTGGAATTCAAATCCGATTGAAGGTGGACCTCGTCCTGGAAGGCTTTCGTCCTGGCAGGGTCGTTCGCATCCGTCCCATGAGCTGGCCCGACGACTCGGTGCCTCGGGAAGAATACACCGGTGGCAATCGAGAAGAACGTTTTCCGTCGCCCGACATTTTTCCCAAGTATTGATCTCGGCAGGCGTTTCGATAACAAGCCGAGCCAATTCGCCATCCTGCGTTTCCCCCATTTACTATGCCCTTCTCTCACTCAAGATCGAACATGAAAATTCTCTACTTCCTTTCCTTCGTCGCGCTGGCCACGTTTGTCCATGCGGGCGAAAAGCAGCTTTTCAAAGGCATCGTCCTCAAAACCGACGACTGAACTCGCTCCGCCTCCCGCGTCTCCGCCCCCATGGCGGCGGAGCCGTTGGAAGTCTTCCTGCATATCCCCCCTTCAAAAATCAAATGATAAGATTTGCGATAGCGCTGCCGTTGATCGTCTCGTTACTGACATCCGTCACGACGTTCGCCGACGAACCGTTTCGGCCCGAAGTTGGAAAATTTCCGGCTGCTGACAAGGCGAAAGATTTCACGGGTGAACTCGTGTTCGTCGATCATGCGAACCGCCGCGGCAGCCTCCGCATTGTAGGAGATGATGGACAGGCCTACGGAACGCCCGGTACGCCGTTTGCCATGCTTCCGTACGGCATGATCCGTTATCACGGCGCGCCGGCGGATCTCCGCGATATCCCGCTGGGCACCGTGCTGCATGGGCGTTTCTACCTGCCGCCGGATCCTAAGCTTTCATCTGTTCCAAACCTGTCGAACCGTGGAGTGGGAAGAGCGGGGAAGCACCCTGCTGAAAACCACGCGATCCTGCTGGAGGACGAGCCAAGCTTCTGCCTTCGCGAAGACAAGGTTTGGAAGTTAAAGCAGATTGAATTGAAGGGCAAAGAGGCTTTGGTGATTGCCAGTCGCGAACCGAAGGATGGCGGTGCTGACCAGGGCAAAGAAGAAAGCATGACCCTGGATGCGACGACTCGCTTTTGGCGTGGCCGCGAGAAGCTGTTGCTCAAAGACTTGATCGATGAAGGCATCTGGCCAGCTCAGGGCAAGCATGATCTCGGCGGCCAGGCTGTCCTGCTGGGACTCACGTGGCAGCCCATCGGTGGCTGGGGTAACGGGAATCCGTTCAATCGCTACCACATCTCCGATGTCTGGCTTGATGAGACAGCGATGCAGCGAGCCACGGTGTATCAGACCGAAGTGCATACGGAACTGATCCGAGGCCGCTGGATGCCCGCCTGGGTCGATGCGGTCGAATATGGAAAGTTCGGCGAGGCGACGGTGACCGCGACGTTGTTCGGCGGCATGGACCCCTCACTCTACGCCGATTTCAAAAAGGGCGGCCAAGGCCAGATGGGTGCGGCTGAGTTTACGTTGAAGCATTCGAACGGGGCTGCGGCGGGGCACAAGCATATGGCCATCAGAGGCCCCATCCTGGATGTCACCAAGGCGACGGGAGATGTCCCGCTGGGCAGCAGCGGGATCCAGATCCGTTTCAAGGTGGATCTCGTACTCGAGGGCTTTCGTCCCGGAAAGATCGTCCGCATCCGCCCCATGAACTGGCCCGATTACCCCATACCACGGGAGGAGTTCATCGGGGGTAACATGGAAGAACGCTTCCTCAGTCCAGACATTTTTCCGAAGTACTGAGCTGCGCGTGCTTGGTGCTTGGTGCTTGGTTCTTTGTTGCCAGTCCACGAACCACGAACCACGAACCACGAACCACGAACCACGAACTAAGAACTAAGAACTAAGAACTAAGAAAACATGAAACTCACCCTGATCACCGCCCTGCTTAGCTTCGGCATGGCTACCACGAGCCTCGCCGCCGAAGCATTTCGCGTTTATGCGCCTTCCAGCAAGACGCAAACACTGTGGATTGTGGACGCCGTTCCCCGGGAGGACGGTGGCCTGGAACTGAAGGTGGCCGAAAAGCAGGATTTGGGTTTTAACGGCAGGGTCATCGCCGCGCATCCGAAAAAGCCGCTGCTCTATGTCTCGGGTGGAGGCGGAGAGCGGGGCAAGGTGCCGGGAGCG
>REEF01000988.1 GCA_007695205.1 Planctomycetaceae bacterium | reverse complement strand
GGCCTTTGGTGGCGGTCAAGCAAAGCGTCGCCGCGTTAGGTCGAGGGTTGTCGGCCGCGGGCAAGCGGAATATACTGACGACGGTGGGGGTTGCGGACTGCAGCTCCCCCGACTTCCCTGGCGAGGGCGACGCCGGGCATAGCTTTCAGCCATCCACCCACAGGAGATCTTCCGATGCGTGCATTTCAGCCCCCCCGTCTATCAGGAATTTGTCGATGGCTTTTGCGCCCTCTGCTGGTGGTGGCCGCCTGGTGCTTGGTCGGGGCCCCGGTGTGGGCGTGCAATGTGCCGGTTTTCCGCTACGCCTTGGAACGCTGGGCGCCCGCTCCCTATTACCTGGGTGTTTTTCACACAAGCGACGATGCGCAGTCGGTCCGAGACCTGCTGGGAACCTTGGAGGATCGGCCGATCAATATCCATGCCGAGGCGGTGGACGTCGACGAAATCGAGGAGGACGATTGGCGCCTGGCGGGCGTGGAATTGGACCGAGAAAACCTGCCCTGGGCCGTGATGTTCTACCCGCCGCGCGGACCGCATCCTTCGCCGATTGCCTGGTCGGGTCAATTGGACAAAATAACCCTTGATTCGCTCATCAGCTCCAGTATCCGCCAGGAAGTGGTCCGGCGGCTGTTGACCGGCGAGTCGGGCGTGTGGGTGCTGGTCGAGAGCGGCGACCGCGAGAAGGACGAGACGGCGCGGAAGACTCTGGAACGTTATCTTGCCAAGGCCAAGAGCCATTTTCGCATCCCGGGGGTCGGAGAGCTGGACTATTCCGTGACCGATGCTCCGGAGTTGCCGGCATTCTACGATTCGGCAGTCCACGATCCGGACGAGATCATTCCGTTGAAAGTCGACTTCTCGCTGCTGTCGCTGTCGCGCGACAACGCGGCGGAACAGGGGTTCCTGGCGATGCTGCTGAATTCGGAGCCCGATCTCGACGAACACGCCGACGAGCCGATCGTCTTTCCCATGTTCGGGCAGGGACGCATGTTGTGGGCTCTGGTGGGCAAGGGCATCAACGAGGGAAACATCTTCGAGTCGTGCATGTTCCTGACCGGCCCGTGTTCGTGCGAAGTCCAGACGATGAATCCGGGCACCGACATGGTGATGGAGTTCGACTGGTGGGGCGCGTTGGAAGGCCGCGTTCCGCCGCCGCCGGAGATTTCGCCCGAAATGCTGACCGGCGTGGCGCCGTTGTTGGACGACGAGATGGACCAGCACGACTCGGTGGCGATGGTTTCCGAGGAGGTCGGCGGCGATGAGCGCCGCGAGACGGGCATTTCGCGGGAGGTGGCCAGTGTGGCGCCCACTCGGCCTGCGGCTCCGGAAGATGCCGCAGCGGCGGAACCGGGCGCCCAAGGCATTGGGGCTCCGGTATTGGTGGTGACCGGCGCGGTGCTGGGCGGCCTGCTGGTGGTCGTGGCCGCGGTGACGCTGGTCCTCGTGGGAAAAAAGAAGGAGTAGCTCTTTCAGAAAGAGAAGCCATGCGACTGCACAGCGTGATCGTCCGCGAACTGCTTCACTATCGATGGAACTCCGTCGCCGGACTGGCGGCCGTCATGTTGGCCGTCGGCGCCATTGCCGGTACCGCGATGTTGCTGGGCGCGTACGAGACCGATGCCGCAGGCGCGCTGCGTGCCAATGAGGCTCGGTTGCAAGAGCAGTTGGCCGACATGCGGGCCGACGTCGACCGGGCGATGGGCGAATTGGGGTTCAACCTCACCATCCTGCCGCAGGGGCAGGAGGTGGCCGATTGGTATGCCCAAGACGAAACCGCCCCCACGATGCCGGAAACCGCTGTCGGGAAACTCCGGGAGGCGGGCATCGCTGCGGTGCGGAATCCGGTGGGCCAGTTGCGCCGCCGGGTGACGTGGCCGGAGGAAGAACGGTGGAAGGGGTGGCCGGTTGTGGTGCTGGGCCGCGGAGCGATCGAGCCGGGCAGTGAAACCGGTGCGGCCGAACGCGGATCGAACAGCCGTCCGGCCGAAGTCTCGGGCGAGCCGGCGCCGCTGGCGGAGCGGTATCTCAAGCCGCCCCCGCCGGGCAGCGTCGCCCTCGGGCATGAAATCCACCAGACGCTCGGTCTCCGCCAGGGCGATGAAATCCGCTTCCACGGCCGGACGTTGCGGGTCGAACGCTGCCTGTTGGAGGAGGGCAACCGCGACGACATCACCATCGTGATGACGCTTCGTGAAGCCCAGGAACTGCTCGACCAGCCCGGCCACATCAGCGAGATCGTGGCCCAAGGCACCTCGTGGGCCCTGGAGAATATCGAGCTACTGCGCCAGCAGGTGGCCCAGGTACTGCCGGGCTCGCAAGTGGTCCAGCGAGTTCCCGATGCTTTGGCCGCGAGGTTGGCCGCCATGCACGCCGGACGGATCGAGCGTCAGCGGCTGGAGCAGGAGCGGGCGGCTCAGGCCGAATTGAACCGCGACCGCCGGCGACTGGCCGGGTTGATCAACCTGTTGGTTGTCGCGTCGTGCGGGCTGTGGGTGGGCTGGCTGGCGTGGAGCAACGTGGCCGAGCGGCGAGCGGAGATCGGTATCTGGCGAGCCTGCGGCCTCCGCGCCCGGCGGCTGGCGGCCATTTTCCTCGGACGCTGGGTCGTCCTCGGCGCGGCGGGCACGGCGGCAGGCCTGGCGGCCGCCGCCGCGTTGGCGCCCGGCGCCGTTGGCGGGTCTGCGGCACTGGAGCCCGGGCTGTTGGCGATAGCCGTGGTCGTCGCATTGGTGCTCTCGGCACTGGCCGCCAGCGTCGCCGCGCTGGCCGCGGCGCGCGAGGACCCGGCCACCGCGCTGCGCGCCGGCTGAGCGGCGCCGGAGTTTGACGGTCCCGCTCGGCGCGCGGGACCCACTGAATTATTAGGAGAAAGCCTGATGAACATCTGGCGAATGACCTTCAAGGAAATCGCGTTCCGCAAGTCGGCCTCGCTGTTGGCTCTGGCGGCCGTGGCCGTGGCCGTGGCCGCACTGGTCGGGTCGTTGGCGGCACTGGACCTGCACAAGCAGCACAGCGATCAGCTCCTGGCGGCCCACGAAGAGCGCGTCGGCGCGCTGATGGCCGAATTGCGCGACGAAATGCGCAAAGCCGCCCTGAAGCTCAGCTACAACCTGCTGATCCTTCCCAGCGACCAGAACCTGCGGGACTGGTACACCGAGGGCTACGCAGACCAGTACATGCCGGAAGAGTACGTCGACCGCCTGGCGGCCTCGAAGCTGATGACCGTGCAGCACCTGTTGCCCACGTTGCAGCGGCGAGTCGAGTGGCCGGAGCAGAACGGGCGCACGATCCTGCTGATCGGCACCCGCGGCTACGTTCCCCATCTTCACCAAGACCCGAAGAAGACGCTGGATTTGGGCCACGTGGTTCCCGAGGGCACCATGGTACTCGGGTATCAACTGCAACAGGCCCTGGGGGCGGACGAGGGCGACACCGTACGGCTTATGGGACGCGAATTCACGGTGCATCGGTGCCAGGAGGAACGCGGCAGCCGCGACGACATCACCGCCTGGATCGCGTTGAGCGAGGCGCAGGAGATTCTCGGTATGGAGGGGCAGATCAACGCCATTTTGGCGCTGCAGTGCATGTCGTGCCCCGGTGTGGGCCTGGGCCTGGTGCGCGAAGAGGTCGCCGGCGTTCTGCCCGACACCCAAGTATTGGAGATGGGCTCGCGGGTGCTCGCGCGCTACGAAGCCCGGGCTCGGGTGGGGGACGAAGCCAAGGCCGCGCTGGAACAGGAGCGGCAGCACCGTGCCGAACTGCACGCGCGGCGCGAGGCGACCGCCGGCGTGCTCAGCCCCAGCCTGATGTTGGCCGCCGCCGTGTGGCTGGCCCTTTCGGCGCTGCGCGACGTGCGGCTGCGCCGCGGCGAGTACGGCATCCTGCGGGCGATCGGCGTAAGATCGAGCCGCGTGCTGGGCATGTTCCTCTCCAAAGCGGCCTTGGTGGGGCTGGCCGGCGGCGCCTTGGGCTACGCGGCGGGCCTGCTGGTGGGCGTCTACTTCGGCCGCGGCGCAGAAGCCGGGGGCGGCACGATGGCCGCTTCCCACCTGCTGCGACCCGATTGGGCCGCCCTGGCACTCGCCGTGGCCCTCACCGTTTCCCTGCTGGCCACCTGGGTCCCGGCCGTGCTTGCCGCGCGGACCGATCCGGCCATGATCCTGCGCGAAGGAGGACGTTGATGTTGGAAGCTTCCGGTTTGACGAAGCAGTTTTCCGGCCCGGACGGAAGGGTGAGTGCGCTGAGCGACGTGTCGCTGCGCGCCGAACCGGGCCAGTTTCTGGCCGTGCGGGGACCGAGCGGCTGCGGCAAGACCACGCTGATGATGATCCTGGGCGCCCTGCTGCGGCCGACCGCCGGGGAGGTGCGGATCGGCGGGGAGAACCCCTACCAGTTGAGCGCCGAGGCGCGCAGCCGCTTCCGCGCCGATCGGATCGGCTTTGTTTTCCAGGAGTTCTACCTGGTGCCGTACCTGTCGGTGCTGGAGAACATCATGGCCCCGTCGCTGGCCCGGCCGCATCCCAACGCCGAGGCCCGTGCCCGCGAGTTGATCGGCCGCTTTCAACTCGACGACCGCGCGGCTCACGTGCCGGCGGCGTTGAGCACGGGCGAACGGCAGCGGGTGGCCCTGGCCCGTGCCCTGTTCCACCAGCCCAAGCTGCTGTTGGCCGACGAGCCCACTGGAAACCTCGACGCCGACAACGCCGCCCGGGTTCTTCGCGACCTGGTGGACTTCGCCAAAGGCGGCGGCACGGTGCTGATGGTCACCCACCACGCCGACGCGGCCGAGTACGC
>REEF01000986.1 GCA_007695205.1 Planctomycetaceae bacterium | reverse complement strand
GGCCCGCTCGGCGCGCGGGACCCACTGAATCGTCGCCCGAAAACGACTCCCGACCCCGTTGCATCCCCCTGCAAGGCTACCTTGATTGACAAGAGGCTCCTGGCCGGTGCTACTCGGGCCGTTGGGACCGCAGTTGATAGGTGCCACCCACCAATTGCCTGTTTTGATAGGTGCCACCCACCTATCGAAGAGCGCTGTCAGGAGTGTTTTCTCGCGCACCCCCTGTTGCGGGGTGATCGGGGGTGGTTTGGCAGCAGGCTGCGTAGCGGGGCGACGGGATGTAAGCATCGGGCCAGGCATTTCTTGGTGGCATCGGCGGAGGGGGTCGGTGGGTCCCGCGCGCCGGGCGGGATCAAGTGGGCTCCCAGATGTCCGCCAGAAAGCGGGGCCCGCTCGGCGCGCGGGACCCACTGAATCGTCGCCCGAAAACGACTCCCGACCACGTCGCATCCCCCTGCAAGGCTACCTTGATTGACAAGAGGCTCCTGGCCGGGTGCTTACTCGGGCCGTTGGGACCGCAGGGGGCCGGCGTTTTCTGCCGATCGATCCCGATCGGCCAGCAGCAGTCCGATCAAGGTTTTCGCGTCCTCGATCTCGCCTCGCTGGACCATCGCCATGGCCTCGTTCCAAGGCACCACCACGTTTTGGATTTCTTCGCCCGGCTCCCGGGCTGGCGGACCCGGCTCCAGCCCAATCGCTCGAAACAAGTACATCCGTTCGTCCAGGATTCCCGGCGAAACCAAAAAGCTGTGCATGGGGCTCCATGTTCCCCCACGGTATCCCGTCTCTTCCGCCAGTTCGCGTACGGCTGCCTCCAGCGGGTCCTCGCCGGCCTCCAGCGTTCCGGCCGGCAACTCGAACAGGCTGCGTCCCACAGCGACGCGATAATTCTCGATCAGACACACATGATCGTCATCCACCATCGGAAGGATCACCACGGCGCCCGGATGACGAATCACCTCCCGCGTACGGCGTTGACCATTGGGAAGCTCACGACAAACCCGTTCGACCGAAAACCGCTCGGTCTGCAACAACCATCGCTTCGTCTTTGAGTTCCCTGCGTTCATATGTCTGGATTGTTTAGCGGGTAGGCGTCGGGGAGCTTGAGAGTTCTCGCCCGGCGAGCGGGGGAGGATCGTTCTGGTCGGAACGGAAATCGTCACTCCCAAGGGTTCAAAATCTGGCGAAAATCGAACAAATGGAACATGCCCCTCCCGACCCCGTAGCGTTCGCTTACGCGAATCGCAGCAGCAAGTCGCCCGTTTCGACTTGGCTGCCGGGTTTGACCATCACCTCGTGAACCTTGCCCTCGCGTGGGGCGACGATGGTGGTTTGCATCTTCATGGCTTCCAGCATCAACAGCTTCTGGCCTTTGGCCACCTGGTCGCCCGGTTGGACGTTGACTTTCACCACCATGCCCGGCATGCTGGCGCCGATCTGCCGACTGTCGCTGGGATCGGCCTTTTTCGCGCGACCGGTGCGACCGACCAGCGATTGATCGATGACCGTGACGTGTCGTGGTTGGCCATTGAGTTCAAAGAAGACGGTTCGGGTGCCATCCTCGTGCGGGTCGCTGAATGTCAGGTACTTGACGATCAACGTCTTGCCCATTTCCAGCGCGAACGCAATTTCCTCATTGGGCTCCATCCCAAAAAAGTAGACGGGCGTCGGCAGATTACTGGTATCGGCGTATGCCTGCTGATGCGTGGCAAAACCTTCGAACACCGTGGGATACAGCAGATGCGACAGGACCTCGCGGTGGTCCGGTTCGCGTCCCAGCAAGGGTTCCAACTTGGTTGCGGCTTGCTCGAAATCGGCGGGCGGTAACTGGCTGCCCGCACGACCGCGCAATGGTTTTTCGCCTCGCAGGATGCGATCGCGGACTCGGCGCGGGAACCCGCCGACCGTCTGCCCCATCCGGCCGCTCAACAGATCGACGACCGATTCCGGAAAGGCGATCTCACGCGAGCTGTCCAGCACATCGTCGCACGTCAATTCTTTGGTGATCAGGAACAGTGCCAGATCGCCGACGGCTTTCGAGGTCGGGGTGACCTTGACGATGTCGCCCAGCAACTGATTCACCTCGGCATACGTGCGGCAAACTTCGTCCCATCGATCGGCCAGGCCCAGTGCTCGGGATTGTTCGTACAGATTCGTGTACTGGCCGCCGGGCATCTCGTGGCGGTACAGATCCGAGCCAGCCGCCAACAAGGGGCTTTCGAACGGTGCGTAGAACTCACGGACCGCTCGCCAATAGACGGCCATCGAGTCCAACGCATCGGTCTGTAAGTCCGTAGCGCGGTCAGAGAATCGCAAAGCCTCGACCAGCGTATTCAGATTCGGTTGGGACGTACCGCCCGACAGCGGAGCCATCGCAGCATCCGCGATATCCGCGCCCGCTTGGGCAGCCAGCATGATGGCGCCGGCTTGGATACCTGCCGTATCGTGCGTGTGGAAATGGATCGGGATACCGATCTCCTGCTTCAGGGTCTTGACCAGCAGTTCGGCCGCGTGTGGTTTGCACAGACCGGCCATATCCTTGATGGCCAAGATATGGGCGCCCATCTGCTCCAACTGCTTTGCCAGTTCCACGTAGTATTTCAGGTTGTACTTGGGCCGATCCGGGTCGAGGATATCGCCCGTGTAGCAGATCGCGGCTTCGCAGATCGCCCCGCTCTTGATCACCTCCTCCATGGCCACCCGCATGTTGGGCATCCAGTTCAAGGCATCGAAGATCCGGAACACGTCGATTCCCGCCGCTGCCGCTTCTCGGACAAAAGCTCTGACGATGTTATCGGGATAGTTGGTATAGCCCACTGCATTGGAGGAACGCAGCAGCATTTGGAACAGCGTGTGGGGCATTCGCTGGCGAAGCTCGGTCAGACGCTGCCAAGGGCATTCGTTCAGAAACCGCATCGTCGTGTCAAACGTGGCGCCGCCCCACATCTCGATCGAAAACAACTGGGGCAACAGCCGTGCATAAGCATCGGCGATGTTCACCAGATCGTGAGTTCGCAGGCGGGTGGCCAGCAGCGACTGATGGGCGTCGCGAAATGTGGTGTCCGTCAAAAGCAGCGGTTTTTGTTGCAGGATCCACTGACTGAAGCCCTCGGCGCCCAACTCCTTCAGCTTCGTCCGCATCCCCTCGGGAATCGGGGCCTTGGCGTCGACCGGGGGGACCGGCGCCGGGATTCGCCGTTTGCTGATCGAACGGCCTTTGACATGAGGGTTCCCGTTGATGATCGTCTCTGCCAGGTAGGCCAGCACCTTGGTCGCGCGGTCCAATTGTTCCGGGAACATGAATAACTCAGGCGTCTCGTCGATGAATCGCGTCGTGCATTGGCCCGCTTGGAACTGCGGGTGCACCGTCAATTTCATCAGGAACGGCAGGTTGGTCTTCACTCCACGAACGCGAAACTCGCGCAAGCATCGCTCCATCCGCATGGTCGCGTCTTTGAAACGTCGAGCCCATGCGGTGACTTTGACCAGCAGCGAATCGTAGTAGGGAAAGACGACAGCGCCGGTGAAAGCGGTGCCGGCGTCCAGCCGAATACCCATTCCCGAGGCCGATCGATAACTGGTGATCCGCCCATAGTCGGGGCGGAATCCATTGGCCGCATCCTCGGTCGTGACTCGACACTGCACCGCGTAACCGTGCGTGTAGACTTGGGATTGCGGCGGCAGATTGATTTCCGGACCGTTCAATCGAGCCCCCTGGGCGATCAGGATCTGAGTCTTGACGATGTCGATCCCCGTCACCTGTTCGGTCACCGTATGCTCGACCTGGATCCGCGGGTTCACCTCGATGAAGTAGAATTCGTCCGTGTCCGCATCCACCAGGAACTCGACCGTCCCAATACTCTCGTAGTTGACCGTCCGGCCGATCGCCAAGGTCGCCTCGCACAGCGCTTCCCGCACTTTGGGATTCAGGTTCGGTGCTGGCGCGATCTCGACTACCTTCTGGTGCCGCCGTTGGACCGAACAATCTCGCTCGTACAAATGCATCAACGTCCCGTGCCGGTCGCCCAGCAGTTGCACCTCGATGTGCCGAGCTCGGCTGACCAGTTTTTCGATGAACACGTCCGAGCTGCCGAACGCTGTGCGCGATTCTCGCTGGGCCAGTTCGAAGGCATCCGCGAAATCCTCCGCGCGCTGCACCGCCCGCATGCCCCGGCCTCCGCCGCCGTGAGCCGCCTTGATCATCACCGGGAAACCCAATTCCGTGGCGGTTCGAATTCCGTCCTCCAGATCCTTGATCGGCTTGCTGCTGCCTCCCAGAACGGCCACCCCCGCCTTGACGGCAATCTTGCGAGCACTGATCTTATCGCCCAACTTTTTCAGCGTATCGACTCGAGGACCAACGAAGGTGATCCCCGCATCTTGGCAAGCTTGGGCAAACGGGGCACTCTCGGACAAGAAGCCGTATCCGGGATGAATCGCGTCGATCTGATGCTGCTTGGCCAACGCAATAATCGCGTCGATGTCCAGATACGAACGGATCGGCTCGCCCGGATTGCCGATCTGGTACGACTCGTCGGCCTTGACACGATGCAGTGCGTACCGATCCTCGTGCGAATACATGGCAGCCGTCTGGATCCCCAATTCGTGGGATGTACGAAACACACGAATGGCGATTTCACCACGATTTGCGACTAACAGACGCTTAATAGGGGAGTCTAAATCATTCATGCGTGGCAACTCTCTGGAGGGTGAGACATCAAGACAGAAAGATACATGTGATTGCTTCTTCACGAGAGGAAAGCGTAGTGATTTTTCCCCCGATATGCAACTAAGCAC
>REEF01001031.1 GCA_007695205.1 Planctomycetaceae bacterium | reverse complement strand
GGAAACACCGGCGCGCCGTACAACGAGTCGCTGTAGAGCGGCTCGTCGTACGGCGGGGGCGCGTGGCCGAACCAGATCTTCGCCCCGCCCGGCGAGTTCGGCGCGTCGGTGGCCAGCCACTTGAGCGTGGGTTCGATCTTTTTCGGATCGGGGTCGAGCAGGTACAGTTCCGCCCAAGTCATCGCACAGAACAGCTTGTTCATGCCCGACCCTTCGGTGCCCTCCCGCCACTGGTGCTTCTCGGCCCAACGCTCGGCCTGCTCGCGGTACTTCGCCTTGCCGGTGGCGTGGTACAGCTCCATCACGCCACTGTAAAAGGTGGCCCGAATCCAGTTCCGGTCGGTCGGGCGGTAGGGATTCTCGAGCGTGTGGGCGTACACCTGGTCGGCCAGCGCCAGGATGTTCTCGGGCTGGAAAGCGTCTTCCGCCCGGGACTGGTCGGCCCGGCCGGATGCCGCCCCGACGCACATCGCGGCTGCGGCAATCAGGGTCATTGCTGTTGTTCTCATATTTGGTCTCCCAAGGAAATGCATGGAACGTTAAGTCTCACTTCTCAAACCCTAACCCGGGTTTCCGCCCGCAACCAACGGCGAAATAGAGCACACCATTCACAACCGGCCACGAACGCCGCACGCCACGATGCCAAAATTCTTCATGGGACCCTCCTCCTCATCGGTCTTTTTCGCTTGGGGTTATTATGACAATCTGCCGCATACTGTTCCACCGGTTGGCGTATTGCCGTTGCCGACGATGCGCACATAGCCGCCCCTCCAGATCCCAGCCGGCGTCGAGAAAATGCTCCAGATCGCCTCCAAGTTAGCTTGGAAACCCCAGAACGTGCTGTCCGGAACTCACGATCGGCAACACCGTGCGATCTTTGCGTCACACAAAATGGAACGTTATCCGAGACGCGACAGGCGTCGGGATGCTATGATGGGGGCTTGCGGGTCGTTCGTGATCGAAGTGACAATCGCCCTTTTGTTTCCTTGTTTGTGAGTGGAGGAGTCGATGAAGATGGTGACACGGTTTTCGCGAGGTGTGTGTCTGCTGGCAGTTTTGTGGCTGGGTGGGACCGTGGCGGCGTATGCGGAACAGACGTCTTCGCTGCAATGGACCATGAAGGTGCTGACGGTCGATTCCAACGAGGGTCTGGATCTGGCCGACTTCAATGGGAACGGACTGCTGGATGTGGTGGCGGGACGGAATTGGTACGCGGCCCCGGACTTCGTGCCTCGTCCCGTGCGGACGATCGAGGATTGGAACGGCTACGTCCAAAGCAATGGGGACTATGCCTACGACGTCGATGGGGATGGCTTGATCGATGTGATCGCCGGATCCTTCGTCCCGACCGAGGTCTACTGGTACAAGAACCCGGGGCCCGAACTGCTGATGCAAGGCAAGATGTGGGAGCGTCATCTGCTGGTCGATACGGAAACCAGTTTCAACGAGGGCCAGTTGCTGTACGACCTGGACGGCGACGGCGTCCCGGAATGGATCGTCAATTCGTGGCGGAAGAATGTGCCGATGCACGTCTGGAAGTTCACGACCGAACAGCGCGAGGTGACCATCCAGGAGGGCAACAAAGAGCGGACGGAGGTTCGCGAAGTGCCATCGATGAGGAAGATCGTGATCAGCGAAGAGGGCAACGGGCACGGGATCGCCGTGGGGGACATCAACAACGACGGCCGGGTCGATATCCTGGTCGGCACAGGCTGGTACGAGGCGCCCGAGAGCGATCCGATGGCAGGCAATTGGAAGTTTCACCAGGATTGGGACATGCAGGGCAGCATCCCGATGATCGTACGCGATCTGGACGGCGACGGCCGCAACGATCTGATCTGGAGTCGAGCCCACGATTTCGGCTTGTACTGGTGGCAGCAATTGCCGCCGGGCGAAGACGGCAAGTTGCGGTTCAAGGAGCATCTGATCGACGACCAATGGTCCCAACCGCACTGCCTGCACATGGCCGATCTGGACGGGGACGGGCAGGAGGAATTGATCACCGGCAAGCGGGTGTTCGCTCATAATGGTCGCGATCCCGGCGCCTTTGACCCGCCGTGCTTGTACTACTACAAGTGGCACCCGGACAAGCTGGAATTCACGCGGCACGAGATCAACGTCGGCGATGCGGGCGGCGGGTTGCAGATCCGGACCGGCGACCTGAACGGCAACGGACGCCTGGATGTCGCGGTGGCTGGCAAGAGCGGCACTTACATCTTCTTCAACCAGGGGTTTGCCGATTCGCCTGACGCCAATTGATCACCAGGATCAACGCGAACAGCACCATGCCGCTGCTGTCGACCATGCCGCCGAAGTTGCGCCCTGCGATTTCCAGTTTGGGGATCAGCATCAGCAGGGCCGCCAAGAACGCGAGCGCTCGCATGGGGGCGCTGAGCGTCGTCTTCAGATAGCCCGTCAAGCTGGCTGCCAGCGCCACGATCCCGGGCACGGCAACGACCAGCGCGACCGCCAGGTCCGGCAGATCACCGCGAGTGAACGGCTGGCCGCCTTCGCCCATCAGCAACAGCGATGGGCGATAGATGAACATGTACGGCAAGGTAAAACCGACCAAAGCGAAGCGAAACGCGGCCAGGGATGTGGGCATGATCTTCGCGCCGGCGATCGAAGCCGTCGCGTAGGCTGCCAACGATACGGGCGGCGTGACCATCGACATCATGCCGAAATAGAAGATGAACAGATGGGCTGCCAGCGGATCGACGCCCATCTCGCCCAGCAGCGAGCCCATCAGCGTGGCCATCAGCAGGTAGCAGACCACCGAAGGCACGCCCATCCCCAACACCAACGAACAGATCATGATCCCGATCAAGGCCAGCAGCAGGCTGGATTCCACCACCTGCTTGATCGCCTCGCCAAAGTCATTGGCGATGGGCGTTGTCTGCACGATGCCGATGATGATGCCCACGCACGCGCTGGCCGCCACCAGCGACACGCCGTTCTGGGCGGCTCGCGTCATGGCCAGCTTCATCCCGGGTCGCCAGTTGGGATGCAACAGCGCGAAGACCAACATTCCGATCGTGCCCAGGATCGAGGAGCTGAGCAGCGAATCGAACACCAATCGCCCGGCAACCGTGCCCTCGACGGGGTGCCGCCAGGAAGGGGCCGCCAGGAATTCCAACCAGCCGCTCTGCCACGCCGTCGATGGGATCAAGACACCGATCGTTTGATGCAGCACGACCACTGCGGCGAAACAGGTCAGCGCCAGCACGCGCGCTCGCATGGGGAGCTGCAGTCGAGGTCGCATCGCGGTCAGCACCAGAATCCAGACCAGCGATCCGGTCACGGCTTTGAAGGCCGAAAACCCCAGCAGCAACAGGCCGACCAGCGCGCCCAACGCACCGAAGAAGACCAGCGCTTCGAACTCCCAAATCCGATGCGATTCCTGATCGTCCTGGTCCGGCACACGAGCACCGATACGATGTGAATACAGATGGACGATCATCCACAACGAAAAATAATACAGGACGGCTGGGATCAACGCGGCGCGTGCGATGTCCAGGAACGTCAACTGCGGCTGACCCGGGCCGCGATCGACGAACTCCAGCATCATGTAGGCGCCGGCGCCCATGATCGGCGGCACCAGGGTCCCGCCGGATGCCGCCGCCGCCTCGATGCCCGCCGCCACATGCCGCTGGAACCCGGCGCTGCGCATCATCGGGATGGTGAACGATCCGGTGGTCACCGCGTTGGCCACGGCGCTGCCGGACAACGATCCCATCAGCCCGCTACTGAGCACCGAGACTTTGGCCGGCCCGCCCGGCGTCTTGCCGAAAATCCGCTGCGAAAAGTCGATGATGAATTGCGTTGCACCGGACATTTCCAGGAACGATCCGAACAGCACGAACAGGAACACGTACGTGAACATCACCCCGGCTGCCGGACCCAGTACACCCAAGGATTGCAGGAAAGTCGATCCGATGATCTGCTGAACGTCCAGCCCGCGGTGGGGCAGCAGCCAATCGGGCAGATCGGGCGCACACCAGGCATGCAGCACGAAGGCCATGGCCAGCGCCGGGACAATCCAGCCGATACTGCGTCGCGCCGCTTCGAGCACCAAAACCAGCCCGATCCCGCCGATGATGAAATCCAGCGTCATCTCCTGACCGGCTCGATTGCCCAACGACTGGCCGCCCAGCCACAGATACTCGCGGAACCAGGGCCACGGTTCGGTCTGGACGAACACGTAGCCGAAGCAGACGGCGGTCATCGCGGCCAGAACGATGCTGACGATGCGGTCGGCCCGCCAGATCGTATGCGCACGTCGCCACAGCGGCCGATTCGCGTCGGCCACTGGGTCTTCCGGACGCCGGATCGCTCGCCAAGCCGGGCAGGTCAGGAAGCACAAAACCATCCCCAGCATCACGAACAGCGCCAACGCCGACTGCGGTTGCAGCAGGTTATAGTTCACCGTGATCAAGGTGAAAAAACACAAAGCCACACTCAACGCGGTGACGCCCCACGACCCGGTTTGCTTCGACACCAGTGCCCTCCATTTACCTTTTGCCGTCTCCAACCCCCGCCAACGCCGCTCAGGCACCGCGCAGGAATAACTTGTTCCATTCCAAAGTAGTAGGCACACTCCGTGTGCCGTAACCCTACGACCAACACACTCCGTGTGCCGTAACCCTACGACCAACACACTCCGTGTGCAGTAAACTGCGGACGGCACACGGAGTGTGCCGTAAACTGCCGTAAACTGCGGACGGCACACGGAGAGTGCCTGCTACGATGCTTCCTCGGTCGCCGGGCCGGGCTCTTCGTCTTGCCAGAGGCCGATTTCC
>REEF01000984.1 GCA_007695205.1 Planctomycetaceae bacterium | reverse complement strand
GCCAATCCGTCCTACTTTTTATGCAACCATGGGGTTAACATAACGTAGGCGGGTACCTCGCATCCGCAATCGCACGCTGAAACTTCGGATGTGCGCGGTGGTTAGCACCTTTGGAGAGAGTATCATGAAACGATGGTTGGTGTGTTTGATGGGCCTTTGGCTGCTGGGGTTTGCTTCGGTCGCATGGGGTCAGCCGGCGGAATTTTTCGTCGGGCCGGGCGGGGATGATGGGGATCCGGGGACGGCCGAGCGGCCGTTTGCGACGCTGGTGCGCGCTCAACAGGCGGTGCGTGCACGTGCCGAGGGCCGTGGGGCGACGGTTCTTTTGCAAGGCGGGACGTACTATCTGGACGAGCCGCTGGTTTTCACCTCGGCCGACTCGGGCAGCGCGGACGCTCCGGTCGTCTTCGCCGCCGCGGCGGGCGAGACGGTGGTGGTCAGCGGCGGGCGGCGTTTGCAACTTGACTGGCGCCCGTATCGCGATGGGATCTTCCAGGCCGTCACGCCCGATGGGCTGGAGATCGACCAATTGTTCGTCGATGGCCAGCATCAACCCATGGCTCGCTACCCGAACTTCGATCCGCAGGTGGCGATCTACAACGGCTACGCGGCCGATGCGTTCAGCCGCGAGCGGGCCGCGCGGTGGAGCGATCCGGTCGGCGGCTATATCCATGCCATGCACCGCGCTCATTGGGGCGGCTATCATTACCGCATCACGGGCAAGAAGCCCGATGGCAGCGTGATCTACGAAGGCGGCTGGCAGAATAATCGCCAGATGGGCATGCATCCCGAACACCGGTTCGTCGAGAACATCTTCGAGGAACTCGATGCACCCGGCGAATGGTATCACGACGCGGAGAACCGAGTTTTGTATTTCTATCCACCGGCCGAGCTGAAGTTGGACGAAGTCACAATCGAGGTGGCTCGGCTGCGGCATTTGATCGAGTTCCGGGGCCAGCCGCAATCGCCGGTCCGACACGTGCACCTTCGCGGGCTGACGTTCCGCCATGCGGCGCGGACGTTTATGGATACCAACGAACCGCTGTTGCGGAGCGATTGGACGATCTACCGAGGCGGCGCGGTATTCTTCGATGGCGCCGAAGATTGCGAAGTGATCGACTGCGAGTTCGATCAATTGGGCGGCAATGCCGTGATGGTCAGCGGCTATAACCGTCGAATCGCCGTGCGGGGCTGTTTGATCAGCGACAGCGGGGCCAGCGGCGTGGCGTTTGTGGGCGATCCCGAATCGGTTCGCAGCCCGCTGTTCGAATACCACCAGCGCCAAAGCTTCGACCAGATCGACCGCACCCCGGGACCGCAGAGCGAGAACTATCCGGCCGATTGCCTGGTCGAAGACTGCTTGATCCGGCGAGTCGGGCGAGTCGAAAAACAGGCGGCGGGCGTGCAGATCTCGATGGCGGCTCGGATCACCGTCCGCCATTGCTCGATCTACGAGACGCCGCGAGCCGGGATCAACATCAGCGAAGGCACGTTCGGCGGGCATCTGATCGAATTCTGCGATGTGTTCGACACGGTGCTGGAAACGGGCGATCACGGCAGCTTCAATTCCTGGGGCCGCGATCGCTTTTGGGGGCTGAAAGAGGCGCCCGAGGATCAACTGGCCGATTTGGCCCTGCTGGATATGCTGGCACCCAATGTGATCCGCAACAGCCGCTGGCGCTGCGATCACGGCTGGGATGTCGATCTGGACGATGGTTCCAGCAGCTACCATGTCTACAACAACCTGATGTTGCACGGCGGACTGAAGTTCCGCGAAGGCTTTCATCGCATCGCAGAGAACAACATCATGGTGAACAATTCGTTCCATCCGCACGTCTGGTATCCGAACAGCCGCGACGTGTTTCGCCGCAATATCGTGTTTACCCCGTATCGTCCGATCCGCCTCGATCGGCCGTGGGGCAAGACCGTGGACCATAATCTGCTGCATCGGCCCGATGCGGACCAGGTGCAACCAGCCGAGATCTTGCAGCAGCAGAGCGGACGCGACCGGCATTCCTTGATCGCCG
Organism: Planctomycetaceae bacterium; assembly: GCA_007695205.1. Classification (GTDB taxonomy): domain Bacteria; phylum Planctomycetota; class Planctomycetia; order Pirellulales; family Pirellulaceae; genus SKKK01. Next base: position 2,788 of record REEF01000984.1, on the reverse strand, counting down.
ACGCTCGGTTCGTCGATCCGGCCAGCGGCGATTACCGCGTCCAGGAAGACTCGCCGGCCTTGACATTAGGCTTCCAGAATTTTCCGATGGACCGCTTCGGTGTGCAAAAGCCTTCGTTGCAAGCGATCGCTCGCACTCCGGATTTGCCGACGGTGCAGACGATCGAGCCGCAGGAGACGCGACCGATAGAAAAGACGGTCCGCGTCTGGCTACAAGCCCGCGTGCGGGAGTTGGAGGGTGAAGAGTTTTCGGCGTTTGGCGTCAGCCGGGACGCGGGGGGCGTGCATCTGGCGGAAGTGCCGGACGAGTCGTTGGCCGCAGCCAGCGGTTTGCAAACAAACGATGTGGTGCAGAGCGTGAACGGTCAGCCGGTCAAACACCTGGGCGATCTCTACCGGTTGCAGGATGCGGCGGATGGCCAGCCGCTGACGGTCGGGCTGGTGCGCGGTCAACAGGAGCTAACGAAGCAGGTCGTCGATTATCCGTTCGTTGTGACCGAATCCCCGTCCGGCAGGAACTTTGTCATCCTCCCGCTGGCCGATCCGGCTCGGACGATCCCGATCCGAAAGGTCGAGTCCCGGCCGTCGACAGCCAACGAGCGGCTGGATACCTTGCACGACGGGCGTCTGGCCGAAAACTACGGGCCCGTGTTTCGCAACGGTGTGGTGGGCGGCATGTATCGGGTCGATCTGGGCAGCGTCCAGCCGATCGCCGCCGTCCGCACGTGGTCCTACCACCAGCAAGGCAAGCGAGGCAACCAGCACTGGACGCTGTACGGTAGCGACAGCGAAGAAGAGCCCGGCTGGGATGTCGAGGATGCAGCTCGTTTCACGCCGATCGCCGAGGTCAACACGATGGGCATGGCCATCGACCGGTTCCAAGCGACCAGCGTCCAGCCAGCCGGCAAGCGATCCCTGGGTTCATTCCGCTGGTTGATCTGGGTCGTCCGCCCCGTGACCAACATCCACGAGAACACGGCCATGCAAGAGTTTCAAGTCATCCCGGCACCCTAACGACCCCGCAGGAATAAGTTGTTCCATTCCAAAGTAGTAGGCACACTCCGTGTGCCGTAACCTGCGGACGGCACACGGAGTGTGCCTGCTACGATTTTGTTCAAGTTATTTACAAGGATTTTGGTATGAGAATCATCGTGTTCCGATCGGTATTGGCCACGATCTTGCTGTGGGGCGCGGCAAACGCCCAGGAACTGCCGAGAGTTGCGCCCGTGGATTTGAGCCAGATCGATCTGGCCGATTTTACTGACCGGGATATCGATGTCCTGACAGGAAACGCTCCCAATTTCCCTTTGCCCTATTATCTGGCCCATTTCCACCGATTGGCCAACGCGGTGGTGGAGGAAGGCGAGCACCGGGGGTTCCTCGATCTGGCTGTGTGGCGTCGGGCGCAGGATAATCGGCCGTACAATGCCCGCATCATGGAGAACATCTTATCGCTCGCCTTCTTCTACTGTACGGACAAGCCGTGGAACCCATATTACGGTGACCGGGCCGTGCGTGCTCGACTGGAGGCCGCCCTGCAGTTCTGGACGGAGATGCCCAACGATCGAGGCCAGTTCAGCGAATACGGCTGGGGCCGGTGGAGTCTTGCACCGACGGCCTTTGCCACAAAATTCATGGGCGAAACGCTCCGTCTGCTGGCCGATGGTCCCCCCATCGACCCGCAGCTTCACCAGGCTGTGATCGAAACGAATCGGAACGCGTTTCGGTCCTCGTTCGAGGACGGCCATTTCCTGGACCACGCCACGCGGTTCACCAATCAATGGGGCAACTTCTGGCCGGGCGCCATGGCGCACATCGATCTGCTGGATGACGCGGACCTGGCCCAGCAGCTCCGGAAATGGACAGCAGCGACGTCCGTTGGTGGCCAGCACGCCTTCCAAAGCGTGGTGGGGTACTTCAATGAGCAGCACGGGCCTTGTTGGGGCTACAATTTCGGCACGCACATGTCCAACACGCTGATGGCCTGGCATTATGCCTCGGGCCGCGGCGACCATGCCATGAGCCAGGAGGATCCCGAGCTGATGGACTGGCTTGTCGAGGAGCACACGCTGTTCGCGGACTGGCTGGGCTACAACGCGGTGCTCGAACCCGACGGTTCTGAATTCGTGTTGAACCGCGGCATCGAGACCCGCCAGCGGTTGGGTTCGTTTGCGTACCGGGAATTCCCCTTGGCCGATGTGGTCGAGGGATTACGGCCGTACCTGCCCACGATGGACGAGGTAAAGCAACGGCGAGCCCGAATACGGTGGGAACTTCAGGCCCAGTGGCCACAGGTGGAAACGTTGCGTGTGAAACATTTTTCCGCGTTCAGCCCGTACGCCTTTCTTCACCGGTCCCACGATCGCTGGTATCCCAGCCAGGCCCAACGGCAGCAGGCACGGGCCGAGTTACCCTACCGGGCCTCGGACCGCTTCACGCATCAGCGAGTAGATGACCGGTACGTCTTCACGTATGTCCGTCGTCCCTCTTACTACGCCGCCTTCAACGCGGGCCGACGCGGCACCAGCCAACAGCGTATGGGTTTGGGACTGGTTTGGCACCCGAACGCGGGCACCTTGATCCAATCGCAGAGCGGTCGGAGTCTGGAGGCTTGGGGAACCCGCGGCGAACGGGCCAATCAAGTGTACGAAGCGGGCGACATTCGACCGGACGCCATAGAATTTAAGCTTGCAGATGCATCCCTGAAGCCGGAATACGGTGTCGGTGATTTGCCCGATGATAGGGCGGATTTTGTGGCCAGCTATTCTCTCGGAGACGAACAAGGCGAC
>REEF01000840.1 GCA_007695205.1 Planctomycetaceae bacterium | reverse complement strand
ATCGACTGGGATGTCCTGGTTTGATTCGGCCTGAGAGGCCAACGGGGTCGGGAGTTGTTTTCGGCCAACGATCAACCATATGGAAAGCGACTGCCCGAAAAACGACTCCCGAACCCTTCCGGCGACCTCACCAAGAAATACCTGGCCGGGTGCCTACGGGTCGGGCGTGGGGTCTTCCGGCGTTGGCAAGGCTTGTGTGACATGTTGATCGAACCACGCGATCATTTCGAACAGCGTGTGTTCGATCGACTCGCGAGCGACATAGCCGTGGGATTCATAGGGCAGCGTGACGTACCGCACGTTGCCGCCGTTTCCCTTGATGGCCTGGAACAGCCGTTCGCTCTGCATCGGATAGGTCCCCGAGTTATTATCCACTTCGCCATGGATCAGCAGGATCGGGGCCCGGATCTTGTCCGCGTGCATCAGTGGCGAGATCTGGGCGTACGTCTCGGGCGCTTCCCACAGCGTCCGGCGTTCGCCTTGGAAACCGAACGGCGTCAGCGAACGGTTGTAGGCTCCGCTGCGCGCGATGCCAGCGCGGAACAGATCCGAGTGAGCCAGCAGGTTGGCCGTCATGAACGCTCCGTAGCTGTGCCCTCCCACGCCGACTCGTTGCGGGTCCGTCACACCCAACTCGGCCGCCTTGTCGATCGCGGCTTGGGCGCTATCCACGATCTGCTGGACAAACGTATCATTCATCGACTCGGGCGGCCCGACGATCGGCATGGTCGCGTTGTCCAGTACGGCGTAACCCATCAAGGCCAAGAACAGATGCGAGGCCCCGGTGGGCAGGGTGAACCGGTGAGTCGATCCGGAGACCTGGCCTGCGGTGGCCGGATCGTTGTACTCGCGCGGATAGGCCCAGACCAGCGTCGGTAATCGTTGGCCCCCGTCGTAATCGGGCGGCAGGTACATCGTAAAGGACAGTGGTGTCCCGTCGGCTCGATTGTAAGTGACCCGTTGTTTGGTGATCTTCCGCAGCTCGGGTGCCGGATCGGGAAAATCCGTCAAGGCAGTGAAGTCGGTCGAGCCCACGGTGCGCAACCGGTAGTTGGGTGGCGAATCCGATGTCTCGTGCTGGGTGAGGAAGCGCAACGCACCGTGCTCATCATCGTCGATCAATGCCACCACGCGCTCGTAGCTTTCCGGCTCGCACTGAAACAAGCGTTCCGTTTGCAGCGTCTGCAGATCCAGGCGGTCCAGGAACGGGTAATCGCCGTCGGGCGACGCGCCGTCACCGGCCAGATACAGGTGATCGCCATCTTGCCACAGCACTCGCCCACCATCGGGCAGGGTGCGCATCATGGGTGATCCGGGGTCGCCGTAGCGATCGCGGATCGAGCGATCCCAGATTTGTCGAGCTGGTTCGGAGCCGTCCGCGCGGATCAGGAACGTCTGCAGCCAGCGGCGGTCGCGATCGTAATCTGAAATCAAAGCCAGCGCTTCGCGCTCGCCCCAGACCAGGCTACGAAAACGGTGTTCCAGCCGCAACACTTCCGTTGCGTCCCCTGAAAACGGCGCTGCCCACGCCATCAGCCGGTCCCGGTGAGGCACTTCCGTCCGCGGGTCGCCACCATCCAACGCCTCGATCCAAAACAACGTCGCCGGCTCAACAGGGCACCAATGCACCGCGCGCGGGCCGGGCAACACACCCTCGATGGGCACGCCTGCCGCCGAAGGCAACGACGCGACGGTCTGCAACGCCTGGCCCGTGCGATCCCACACCACGATGTCGGTCGGAAAGCCGCCAACCGGTAGCAACCGCGAAAACGGTTGCTGGACCGTATGGACCAGGAACAACGTGCCGTCGGGCGACGGGTGGACGCGGCGATACCGCCCAGGTGCCCCCAAGTCTCGGCGACTGCCGTCGATCGTATCGACCAGGATCAATTGCGACGTCGCATAGTAATCGAACAAACGCTCGTCGTTCACGTCGCGTAACAGATCCTGATAGGTCCGCACTGGCGCCGGTTCCCCGAAACTCTCCTGGATACTGGGCCCCACCGGTGCTGGCGGAGCGACGGGCGCGTCGCCCTGCTCGGTCGGGACCGTCAAGACCAGCAGGGTGTGGCTATCCGGCATCCATTGGATCGGGCTGGCCAGCACGGCATTCAATATCACCCCGTCCACCCGGTCTGCCTGGCCGGTCTTCGCATCAACCACCCATAATTCCGTTCGATTTGGTTGCCACATGGCAAAGGCGAATCGCGAGCCGTCCGGGGCCCAGACGGGCGAACCGGGTTGCGAGTCCGCTGGGAGCGATACCGGGACGGGATCACCGCCATCGATCGATTGCAACTGCAATCCCAGATGCCGGGGCGGGCGGTGCGGACCGCGATTCTCCGGGTCCAGACGGATCCCGGCCAGCGCCACCATCGGCCGCGACAGTTCTTCGATCGACGGATACCGTTGCCGATCCAGCCAGACGATTCGATCACGAGTCGGGCTGAGCGACATGGCGGGCGGAGCCGGGGTGTCCAACACTCGCAGCACCTGTTCCGGCGGTTGCTGGTAGGGCGTGGGCTCCTGGCCCCACGCCGTCATCGATACGCTGGTGATCAACACAGCACTCCACATTCTGAAACACATTCTGAAACACCTCGCACAAATAACTTGAACAAATTGTAGCAGGCACACTCCGTGTGCCGTCCGCCGTGTGCCGTCCGCCGTGTGCAGGTTACGGCACACGGAGTGTGCCTACTACTTTGGAATGGAACAATGCTTAACGGTCACTTCGTTTCGGGGGCAATCGTCCCTCGGCTCGCATCTGCTGAGCGACCTCGCGCATGCGGCGGCGGAACAGGTACGGCGGCTCGAACGGCACCGGACCCGCCGCCTCGGCAGCTCGCAGGCAATCGGCAGCCTCTCTCGGAAACCCGTTGTCACCGAAGACCGAAACCGTTTCGACCGCCAATCGAGCGCGAAGCACCAGCACCGAATAGTTCCGATCGTTGACGAACACGTAGCCCAGCGTCCGCTCGTAAGGATCCAAGGTCGCAGCTCGCAGCAATTCGACCCGCTCGGCCATCGCGAAGACACCTTGAGCAAACGCGGTGGCCTCGGGGCCAAACGGTTGGTCGAACGGCAGATCGTGCTCGATGTGCTGAGTCTCCGGCGTATCGATGCCCAAGATCCGCACGACCTCGACCGGCCCATCCTTCCAGAGGATCTTGATCGTGTCCCCGTCGTCGACCCGGATCGCTTCCAAGGGAACCGGGACGCGGCGGCCATGCGTTCGCGTTTGCTCGCGAGGCGATTCGGCCGCCTGGAGACAGCCGGTCACCAGGACGATCAGGGCAAACCCGCACAGGTGCGGGAGCCCCGAACGGGCCCGTCGGATCAAAGGGATCATGGAAATTTCTCCAAAGAAGGATTACCAGGAATCAGTCCGGAAGGGCGATGCCGGCAAACCCTCGCGATTCGAAAGGTTCGGTTCAGCCTCCTGGTGCCAACCGAAGCGAACGGCGACGGGCTGTGGCACCGATTCGGCGGAAACGAAGACCGTTTGGCCGACGATTTCCGCTTGCGCCTGGACGAATTGCCCATCTTCGCCCGCGATCTGGAAATGGCTCAACGGCTGACCATCCCGCGAGACCAGCCCGCCGCCCACGTGGTCGAAGGAAAGGATGGCTCGACCTCCCTCGACTTCCAGCGATCGGTACAGCGGTCCCGAATAGATCAGGTCCGATTGGCCGTAGGTCTTGGCCAACGCCCACAAGGCCAATCGCTTGCCAACATCCTGTTTGTTCAGCGGATGAATATCCGTCACGTCACCGATATCGACCGTGACGGCCATTCCGGTATGAGGAACTTCCAGCGTCTTGAGCTGGGCTTCCCAGATCCCCGGCAACCGTTCGGGGTCCACCTTGTATCGAAATGGTGCTAACTGGACGTAATAGAACGGCATCTCGGGATCGTTCCACACCGAACGCCAGCCATGGATCAGGGCTTTCATCTTTTCGTGATACAACATGCCTTCGCCGTTGTTGGATTCGCCCTGGTACCAGATCGCACCGCGGATGGCGAAGGGAAGCAACGGATGGATCATGCCGTTGTACAGCGCCAGGGGCGACTGATGGTTGACTCGACCCTCGGCCGTCTTCGCCGGGAGGTTTTCCAGATTCTCCGCGATTTCCTTCAAAGCGGGTACGCCCTGGAATCCGACGGGCGGCGTCCACGGCTCGATCCGAGTCCCGCCCCAATTGGAGCCGATCAAGCCGATAGGAACCTGCAGTTCGCCGGTCAGATGCCGAGCAAAGTAGTACCCGACTGCCGAGAAATTACCGGCCGTTTCCGGGCTGCAGACCTGCCAACCGCCCGCCGGCGCGTCGTCCTGCGGCGACTCCATCGGTGCGCGGCCGATCTTGATGTGACGGATCATTGGATGGTTGGCCGCTGCCACTTCTTGCTCCGGATCGGCCGACCGCAGGACCGTCCATTCCATATTCGACTGGCCCGAGCACAACCAGACCTCGCCGACCAGCACATCCTTCAATGTGACGGTGCTGGTGCCTTCGATCGTGATGGTGTGTGGCCCCCCGGCGGCCAGCGCGGGCAACTGCACCATCCAGCGGCCATCCGCGTCGGCCGTCGCGGTCGCGCTCGCCTGGCCCAACGTCACCGTCACGCCGGCGCCGGCGTCATCCCAGCCCCAAAGAGACACCGGGCGATCGCGTTGCACGACCATGTGATCGCCCAAAATCGATGGCAGACGCACCTCGGCCAAGATCGGAGCTGACCAAAACACCGCCACCACGGCAAGAAGTTTGACCTGAATCGAGACCCATCGGTTCATCGCTGCATCTCCCAGTTAAGTCATC
>REEF01000928.1 GCA_007695205.1 Planctomycetaceae bacterium | reverse complement strand
CGGCCGCAACCAAGAGCAAGGCAAAATCCGAAACTCGAAATCCGAAATCCTAAACAAATTCAAAACTCGAAATTCGAATGTCCAAAACAGACACGGGCACATCTGGCAATGCCACCACGCACGCATCCGAGCATGCACGCTGGACCGCGGGGTCTTGTTGTGAGCCTTGGATATTTGAGTTTTGGATTGGTTTCGGATTTCCAACATGCGCGCACGGTGCACGCATCTTACCCCCGAAGACTCGAAGACGCGGTAACGAAACTGGCCTGGGAGACCTTCGGTCGGCGGTTTCGGCGGGGTCAGAGACCCGCGCCGAACAGTTTTGTTACCGACTCTAAGGACCGTCAAGACCCGACCGTAAAGGAACCCTCATGCCACGGCTTTCTTCGACCAGTCAGTTGCGACGGCTGCGAAGCGTATTGCTCCGCGACCGGGACCGCCGAGCGCTGCACCTGACGATCTGCGCCGGCACGGCTTGCCGTGCGAGCGGCGCGACGACGATCGTCCAGGCCGTTCAGGGCTATCTGCTGCAACACAACCTGGTCGACCGGATCGCCTTGCATGTCACGGGATGCCATGGCTTCTGCGAGATGGGTCCGTTCCTGCTGGTCGAACCCCAGCAAACATTTTACGCCCAGGTCCGGGTCGAGCACGTCGCGCCGATCATCGAAGCCGCGCTGGCGGGCCAGTTCGTCGAGCATCTGCTGTACCGCGATCCGCACACGGGCCGAATCTGCTATCACCGCGACGAGATCCCCTTCTTCAAGCATCAGCAGCGGACGATCCTGGGCATGAACCAGCAGATCGACCCGTCGCGCATCCACGACTACATCCTGCACGGAGGCTACGAGGGCCTGGAGAAAGCGCTCGACCACGGGAGCGACTGGGTGATCGACCAGGTCAAGCGTTCCGGGCTGCGGGGGCGCGGCGGCGGCGGGTTCCCGACCGGGCGAAAATGGGAACTGCTGGCCCGCCAACCGGGTGTCCGCGGCAAGGTCCTGGTGTGCAACGCCGACGAGGGCGATCCCGGCGCCTACATGGACCGCAGCATCCTGGAAGGCAACCCGCACAGCATCCTGGAAGGGATGCTGCTGGGCGCCTACGCCACCGGCGCCACCGAGGGGATCGTCTACGTGCGCAGCGAGTACCCGCTGGCTATCCAGCACCTGAACATCGCCCTGTGCCAGACCCGCGAACTGGGTCTGCTGGGCCAGAACCTGCTGGGCACGGATTTCTCGTTCGACGTCCATTTGGTCCGCGGCGCCGGGGCATTCGTCTGTGGCGAAGAAACGGCCCTGATCCATTCGATCGAGGGCCGGATGGGCGAGCCGCGTCAACGACCGCCGTTTCCCATCGAAAAAGGCATCGACGGAAAACCCACCGCCATCAACAACGTGGAGACCTGGGCGAATATCCCGGTGATCATCCGGCAGGGCGCCGAGGCGTTCGCCGCGACCGGCACCGAAAACAACTCGGGCACCAAAATCTTCAGCCTGGTCGGCAAGATCAAAAATACGGGGCTGGTCGAGGTGCCGATGGGAATCACGATCGGCCAGATCGTCCACGATATCGGCGGAGGGCCGGTGGGCAAAGCCAAGATCAAAGCCGTGCAGACCGGCGGACCGTCCGGCGGCTGTATCCCCGCCAGCCAGTTCGATCTGCCCATCGATTACGATACGCTCGCCCGAGCCGGCTCGATCATGGGCTCGGGCGGCATGATCGTGATGGACGAGAGCACCTGCATGGTGGATGTCGCCAAGTACTTCATGAGTTTCCTCCGCGACGAGTCCTGCGGCAAGTGCTTCACCTGCCGCAAAGGCACGCAACGGATGTACGAAATCCTGGACGAGATCACGCGCGGCCAGGGGACGCTCGAACACCTGGACCTGCTGGAAGAACTGGCGCTGGCCGTCAAGGACACGACCATGTGCGGTCTGGGGCAGACGGCAGCCAATCCGGTACTGAGCACGCTGCGCCATTTCCGCCGCGAATACGAGCGGCACGTGGTCGATAAACGCTGCGATGCCTTTGTCTGCGGCGATCTGGTCGGTGCGCCCTGCCAGTCGGCGTGCCCGTTGGAGACCGAGGCCTGGCGGTACGTGGCGTTGGTCGAGGCAGGTCGTTGCGAGGAGGCGTACCAGGTGATCCGTGCGGCGAATCCGCTGCCGTCGATCTGTGCCCGAGTCTGCGACCGACCGTGCGAGCAGCACTGCCAGTTGGCGGCGACCGGAGCGGAACCCGTGGCGATCCGGACGATCAAGCGGTTTGTCACCGACCGCGTGGACCCGTCGGTCTATCGCCCCGCCGCGCCGCCGCGGATCCAGGCTCGGGACGTGGCCATCGTCGGCGCGGGACCGGCGGGGCTGAGCGCCGCTCACGAACTGCAGCAGCAGGGCCATCGGGTGACCATCTTCGAGGCGGAAGCGGAGCCCGGTGGGATGCTGCTGAGTTGCATCCCCGCGTACCGGTTGCCTCGCGACGTGTTGCGTCGGGAGATCCAGTCGCTGTTGGAAAGCGACCGGATCGCGCTGAGGTATGGGACCGCGCTGGGTCGCGACGTGACTCTCGATAGTCTGTTCGCGGACGGTTTCCAAGCCGTGTTCCTGGGCATCGGCGCCGCCAAGAGCTGGCAACTGGATCTGCCGGGCGAGGATCTGTCCGGCGTATACTCGTCGATGGAGTTCCTCAAAGCGTTCAATCTGCGCGGGGAAGAATGGGCTGGCGGCAACGTCGGGATCGTCGGCGGAGGCAATTCGGCCATCGACGCGGCGCGGGTCGCCATGCGGCAAAGTCACGTGCAGAGCGTCCGTCTGCTGTACCGCCGGACCTCGCGCGAGATGCCGGCGTTTGCCGAGGAGATCGAAGCCGCCTTGGAGGAAGGCATCGAACTGGAAACGCTCGTCTCGCCGGTCAAGATCCGCTACATCAAAGCGGCGCTTCGCGAGGGCGTCAAGGTGGAAACGATGGTCTCGCCGGTCCGGCTGCACGCCCAGGATGGCCGACTGGTGGGCATCGAGTGCGTCCGCAACCGCCTGGGCGAGATGGACGCCAGCGGCCGACGCCGCCCCGTGCCCGTCCCCGGCAGCGAATTCACGCTGTCGCTGAATACCCTGATCGTCGCCATCGGCGAACGGCCCGACAGCGAGCCGCTGGCCGCGATGGGCCTGGAGCTGGACCGCGACGGACGACTGGTGGTCGATCCGAAGACGTTGGCGGCCAGCCGCGAGGGCGTATTTGCCGGCGGCGATCTGGTGACCGGCCCGAACACGGTGATCGAAGCGCTGGCGGCCGGACGCCGCGCGGCACGCTCGATCGACCGCTATCTGCACGGCCAGTCGCTGCTCCAGCCGCCGAAGATCCGTCTGCCACAGGTCTTCGTCGAACCGGCCGCCAGCGACCCGGAACAAGACCAGACGCAGCGGCGGATCGAGCCGGCCACGATCCCACCCGCGTCGCGGCAGAAGAGTTTCGCCGAAGTCGAACTGCCGCTGTCGGTACAGCAGGCGGTGGCCGAGACACGTCGTTGTCTGCGCTGTGACCTGCGGTTCACCCGCCCGTCGCGCGAACCATCCTTTGCACCGTCCGCGGAGAGTCGAACAACATGATCGAACTGCACATCAACGGCTTGGCGGTTTCCGTCCAGGAGGGCAGCACGCTGTTAGAGGCTGCCACCTATCTCGGGTTCCCCATCCCCACGCTCTGCCATCTGGAGGGACTCTCGCCGTACGGAGCCTGCCGGCTGTGCGTCGTCCAGATCGGCCAGGACGAACAGGCCCGGCTGGTCTCGTCCTGCACCTCGTTGGCCCAGCCGGGCATGAAAGTCTGGACCGGCTCGACGCGTGTGCTGCGGGCGCGGCGGATGGTCCTGGAACTGCTGCTGGCCTCGTGCCCCCAGTCCAAAACCATCCAAGATCTGGCCTCGGCCCACAACGTGCGGCAGCAGCGATTCCGGCAGGAGCACGAGGACTGCATCCTGTGCGGCCGCTGTGTGCGGATGTGCCGCGAGCAGATGATGGCCGGAGCGATCGGCTTCCGCGGGCGCGGCGCGACGCGCAGCATCGGCACGCCCTTCGACGTCAGCTCGAAAGAATGCCGCGTCTGCGGCGGCTGTCTGTACGTCTGCCCGGCCTGTGAACTGCGCTGCACCTACAACGAGCCCGACCGAGCCATCTGCGGCGGCTGTGCCAACTTGACTCCGCCCTGCGCGGAGAAGGAATCCTTCGATCACCTGATGTGCTACATGAACCCCTGTGTCGCCTGTGAAATCTCTACGCCAGAACCCCAGTCAGGAGCCCTACGCTGATGATCTCCACATTTTCCAAAATCAATGCCTCGGCAGCCACCCTGACCAAGAACCGCACGGAAGGGTCGGTCGTGCCCTCCTCGGGCATGTGCGTCACCTGCGTGGACGGCTGCATGGGGATGTGCGAAATCGGCAAGTCCGCCTATCGCGGGCACGAAGTCATCTACCCCCAGCCGTTCGGCGTCATCACCACCGCAGGCGAGAAGACCTATCCGATCGACCACTCGCACTTCACGATTCTGGGCGGCGTGACGGGCGCGGAAGGCATCGCGGCCGACAGCGATCTGGCCGTGTTCCCCGCCGTCAACCTGGAGGTCACGTTCGGCCACGACCAGGGAATCAAGTTCCGCCGCCCCTGGATCATTCCCGGCATCGGCTCGACCAATATCGCCAAAAACAACTGGGAAGGACTGGCCATCGGCTCTGCACTGGCCGGAACCGGGCTGACTATCGGCGAGAACGTCGCGGGCATGGACCCGGAAGCCGTGATCCAAGACGGCCGCGTGGTGGATACTGTCGATCTGA
>REEF01000454.1 GCA_007695205.1 Planctomycetaceae bacterium | reverse complement strand
TATCGTGCCCACGATCGATGGCGCTAGACCCGTACGCGTCAGGGTCGCGGATGGGTCCTCGACGGCGAACGCTCGGGAGGTGGAATCCTTTGACGCGCTCACGCCAGCAGCGACCGTGTCTGGTGGTTTCGTCGCTGGTCCGCTTCCGTTGGCCAAGTCGCATTCATTGGATCCAACCGATGCTTCACTCGAAGTACCCACATCCGAAACTTTATTCAACCCCGCTGCCTCTGCCGATGCCATCTTATTCATCGAATGTAGCCGCGCGGCCAATCCCCAATCCAGCAGCACCGTCTCGCCAAACTTGCCCAGCACGACGTTGGCCGATTTCAGATCGCGATGCAGCACCTGTTGCTGATGAGCGAACGCGATCGCTTCGCACACGTCGATGCAGGCTTGCAGCAAACGCGTCAACCGCAGGCGTCGCTCGGCGGCTTTCTCCGCTCCGGCGCTCTGGAAATGCTCGCGGATCTGCTCGCGCAACGTCCGCCCCTCGACCAACCGCATCACGTAGCACGGTCCTCTGCCGTCGACGTCCAATAATTCGTGAACGGCGATGATCCCCGGATGGTCCAGTCCCGCCGTCAACCGGGCTTCTTCGGCCAGCCGGGCACCGATCCGCGCGTCGCCAGCCACATCCGGTTTCGGTTCCTTGATCGCCACATAACGCTGCAAGTGCGTGTCGTAGCCTACCCACACTTTTCCCAATCCACCTTGCCACTGCTGCCGGATCAACACGTAGCGGCCGGCGTCCAAGCAGTGTAACCGCAGTCGATCGACGACTTCGGGTCGCTTGGGAAAACATCGCTCATAATCACCGATGGTCGGATGGTCGGCCGTGTCGGGCCACGTATGCCGCGCCAAGAATTCGCACTCGATGATCTCCAGCGGCAACCGCTCTTGCGATGTGAACTCCGGAGAGTCCCGAGCGAATTCGTCGACATAGGCGTCCAGCGGCGTCGGCACTCCCCGCCGCCAGGACTGTTTCAGGTGCGTGCAAACCAGATCGACCAACGCATCGGAACGGTAATCGCTCGAGAGCTTGGCGAGACAACCGCGAATCCCACCGGGCGGGGGCAGTGCTCCCTCGACACAGTTCTCCCGAAAGTCGGCCAGGACCTGCTTCCAGGGCGCCAAGTCATCGGTCTGCTGATGATGAAGATTCTGCTTCTGTTCCATCGCCACGCTCCGCTGCCAACCACTGGTCCCATGCTTCCACCATCCGCTGAACGATCTTTTGGACCATGCGCACCCCGAGCCCCAGTTTGTCGGCGATTTGAGTGTTGTTCAGTCCTTCGAGCCGCAACTCCAATATATCCATCGCCCTTTCGTCGACTCGGCGCACTACTTCCGGGAATTTTTCCCAATATTCCCGGGCCATGGCCGATTGTTCCGGAGTCGGCTCGCAAGAGGCCAACGTCAGAGAAGCAGCCAGGTCCGTTTCACGAGTAGAATCTCGCTTCTCGGTCCGCAACCAGCGGACCTCGTCCTTCAACACACAACTGGCAAACCGCATCATCAGACGCCGGACATCGCGCCGATCTCGAAGCAGCGGAAACTCATCCTTGACCACACCGCTCAGAAGACTCTTCAACGCCGCATTGAAGACCGCTTCGCTGTCGATCCGGCCCCGAAAGTGCGGGCTGCGGTGCTTGCGGACGAAAGACAGCAACTCCGCCCGTAACAACCGGTCCAGCGCCAGCGCACCACGCTCGTCGCCGTCCCGCCAATCCTGCACCGCATGCGTGATGGAATGCGTCATCCGATCAACTCCTGAAAAGACCATGCGAAATGGCAGGGCTGATTTCCACCCAATCAAGCGGTGTATTAAACCATTCCCACGAGCCAACGTCAAGCACCCGCATGCAAACCTGGGAGGTGGCCGCGCTGCTGGCGCCCCAGACACTTACCGGCGCGACCATCATCACACACGGTTTCCAAGCCAGTAACACCGGCGGCGACTCGCTGCTGCCGTTGGGTCAAGCCATCCGTAACCGCGCTGACCAGGCGGGCGGCGATCAACAGCAAGCCTGGCTGTTGGACTACGATATTGCGGGCGAAGGCCGGCAGGTCGCGTTCAGCGCGCTGGCGACGGATCCCGGTCCGGAGGAATTGCTTTACGAGTGGGATTTCTCCTATGGCGGCGATCCGGCGGGGTTCCAGGCGCAGGCTGACGGCTCGCAGGTCGTCCATCGCTTCCCGGACAACGGGGGCTACACCGTTGCCGTGCGGGTCAGTGATGCCGATGGCGGGGTTGCGATCGACACCCTGAAGGTGACGGTCCTGAACGTTCCGCCGAGCGTCGACTTGGGCGGCGACCGTGTGGTCGACGAGGGAACACTGATCCGGCTGGACGCTGTGCTCGACGAGTTGTTCACCGATCCCGGCACGCTCGATACGCATACCTTCACCTGGACGGTCACGGCGGACAACGGCCAAGTGATCCCCGGCAGCTCGGCATCGCTGCTGGAGTTCACGCCGGAAAACCAGGGCGCGTACACGATCCAGTTGCAGGTGCAAGACAAGGACGGCGGCAGCGGCGCCGACCAGATCGTGGTCACCGTCCACAACGTTTCTCCCCACAATCTGCAGATCGGCGGACCCGCCACGGCCCAGGAAGGCCAGCAGGTCGAATGGACCGGCAGCTTCCAGGATCCGGGCATCCTCGATCCGCACACCTACCGCTGGGAAGTGGTCCGCAGCAACGGCCAGCAGCTCGCGTCGGCCGAAGGCCACCTGCCGGCCGGCCAGCGGACGGTTCCCCCCTTCGCGTTCACGCCCGTCTTGCCGGGCGTGTATACCGTCAAGCTGACCGTTGCGGACGAATTGGATGCCGCGACCCAGATGCGCACCCTGCAAGTCGGCAACGTAGCGCCGTCGGGGGTGACGATCCTGGCCGAGCACACCGAATTGACGCGCGGCACGCCGCTGGTGCTGAGCGGCACGTTCGTCGATCCGGGCGACGACACCTGGACCGCCATCGCCGATTTCGGCGACGGCGTGGTCCTGCCCCTGAACGTCGACGGCCGGAACTTCGGCATCCAGTACCTGTACGGCGCCTCGGGCAGCTACGACCTGACCGTCACCGTCCGAGACAGCTTCGGCGCAACGGCCTCGGCCAGCGAGACCATCGTCATCCTCAGCGACGGCACCCCGCCCAGCGTCCAATCGCTGGCCGTCTCGGGCGCCGGCCCGAACAACATCATCACCGACGCGACCGTAGGCGCCGGCGCTTTGACGGTCACCGTGGTATTCAGCGATGCCATGAACCCCTCGGCCACGCCCACGCTGGTATTCCACCCGGATGTGACGGGCGAGGACGGCACGTTGTCGTTCGCGTCCGGGTCGTGGTCGGCCGTGAACACAACCTACACGGCCGTTTACGACGTGGCGGACCGCGACGTCGAGGTGTCCAGCGTGACGATCGGCGTCACGGGAGCCGAGGATCCGGCAGGCAACCCGCTGCAACCCTACACGCCGGTGCACCAGTTCGCCATCGACACGCGCAAGCCCACGGTCGCCATCCTGTCCCCGCCGGACAACGCCGTGGCCGTGCCGGTGGATACCGATCTAACGCTCTCGTTCGACGAGCCGATTCAGGTGGGCGCGGGGACGATCGGCATCCGCCGGACGAACGACGACTCGCTGGTCGAAGCGATCGCCGTGCCCAACGCGGATACCGAGCGGATCACGGTCGACGGCGCCCAGGCGTCGATCGGGCTGACCGACCCGTTACCGGTCTCGACCAGCTTCTACGTCCAAGTTTCGGCCGGAACTTTCCGGGACCTGGCCGGGACCGATTTCGCCGGCATTCTGGATCCGACGGATTGGACATTCGCTACGGTCCTGGACGACGATGCCTGGGTCGGCGTCCAGGTGATTGCCGTCGCGAGTCCGTCAGCACCCGGCGCGAACGTGTTGCCGGTCAGTTTGGGAACGGTCTCGCTCGGTAGCACGTATTTCGTCGAGGTTTGGGTCCAGGACCGGTTGTTGCCGGGCGTAGGTATCGCCGGCGGCAAGGTGGACATGCATTACACGGCCGCCGTGGCCGATGCGGTCACCGTGGTCAACCAGGACTTCGACGCATCTCCGGGCGGCGTGATCGACCCGGCCAGCGGCCACGTGCAGGATCTGGGCGGCGAGACGCCAACCGGAGGACGCGGCATCGCTCCTCAGTGGGCTCGGCTGGGCTACGTCGAGTTCGTAGCGACCGACCTGGGCGAAGCGTCGTTCGAACTGAGCCCCGGCTCGTTAGCGTTCAGCCGCTTCGGTGTAGGAAACGTGCCTTGGGATCTGGTAGATCTGGGCGCTCCGATCGTCGTGGATCAGATCGTCGGGACGCGGATCGACATGACGATCGTTCACGAGCCCAGCGCGACCGATGTCAACGGCGAAGTGGGCGAGTTACCCGCCAGTGCAGATTGGGTTCACGAGTGGCAATCGTTCTGGGTCGAGATCTGGGTCAGCACGCCGGATATGCCAACGCTGGCGGTTGCCGGTGCGACGGTGGATTTGCAGTACCACTCGGACTATCTGACGGCTCTGGAGATCGAATACGGCTCGGCGTTCCCGTTGGACCGCGCGGGAACGATTGACGACGCCTTGGGGTTGGTCGGCGGAATCAGCGGTTCGACGGGCTCGACCGGCGTCGTCGGCGATGGCTATGTGCTGCTGGCCCGAGTCCGGTTCGCTTCGACCGGTGACGACCAGGTGCCGGTCGACGAAGTCGGACGGAACATCGGTCCGTATGACATGGAGCTGGTGTTGGCGAACGGACTGGGACGACTGGCCGGTGCCGATGCCAGCTTGGCAGCACTGGGTGAATCGCCGGACACCGAGTTGTGGGCGGTGGTTTACGACATGGACGACAACCACC
>REEF01000982.1 GCA_007695205.1 Planctomycetaceae bacterium | reverse complement strand
CTCAGGTGAGCAGGGCGGCTTCGATTGCCAGGCCGGGGCCGAAGCCGAGCATGACGCATGGGCGAGATGCCTGCTGCGCTTGCAGACGCTCCAGGATGAACAGGACGGTCGGCGAGGACATGTTGCCGAACGCGGCCAACACGTCGCGTGAAACGGCCAGTTGCGGGGGAACCAGCGGCAGGGATTCCGCGCAGGCCTGCAGGATCCGGGGACCGCCGGGATGGACGGCCCAGGAACCGATGTCGTCGATCGCCAGTTCATGCTGCCCTAGCCAAGCCGCCAGCCAGGGACGCAGATGGCGGCGGATCACGTCCGGAACGCGAGGCGAGAGCGTCATCGCGAAACCGTGATCGCCGATCCGCCAACTCATCAAGTCGCTGGTCTGATCGATCACGATCGACGCCTGATCGACCAGATTCCAGAACGCGTCTCCTGGCGACGTATCGGCGTGGCGGCAGACGGCGGCGGCAGCACCGTCGGCGAACAACGCGTTGGCGACGATCGTCTCGGGGTCCTGCCAGCCGTACTGATGATGCAGGCTGCACAATTCCAGCGCGCAGACCAGAACACAGGCTCGCCGGTCCGCTTCGACAAAGGCTCTGGCCACCCGCAACGCGTTCATCGCACCGTGACAGCCCATGAAGCCGACATGGGTCCGCGATGTGCCGGGGGGCAACGGCAACCGGGTGATCAGTTCGATGTCGAAGCCCGGCGCGCTGAACCCGCTGCACGAGACGCTCACCAGATGCGTCACCGCGTCGGGCGGCACCCCCGCCTGGTGCAGGGCGGCGCTGGCCGCCCGGCAAGCCAGTCCGGCCGCGTCCGCTTCATAGCGTTGCATCCGGGTGGCCGTCGTCGGACCCCGGTCGTGCTCATCGCGCGCCGGCGGATAGAAATCCTGGCTCGCCGTATCGCCATCGGTGGGCTGCGTCAACACCACGCTGTGCCGAGACCGTACACCGGACCGCCGATACAGCGCGGTGACCAATCGCTGTTGCTCGGGCTCCGGCGGGCAGATCGCCATCGCTTTCTCCACCGCGTCCTTCTGATCGACGGCACGTTCGGGAACCGCGGTGCCGATGCCGCAAAGCTTCAGTGTCATCAAGATCGCTCCAGGTGTTGGACCAAGGGTCGGGCCAGGCGGGGCAGCATGGACAAGCCAGCCCAGGCGGTCGAAGCGGCCCAAGGATGCTTCAGTAAGGCGGTCAGCATGCGGCACAGACGTTGGCGTCGCCGGATCAGACGACCGTAACGCTGATGCCAGCGCGTCACAAGACGTGGCTCCCACGCCGTGCAGGCTTGTTCGGCCAGCGGCGTGACGGCGGCCGCGGCGGTCAACGCCCACGCGATGCCTTCGCCGGTAAACGGTTCTACATAGCCGGCGGCGTCGCCCAAAACGAACAGACGCCAGTCGGCCAATTTTTCCGTGTGCCGGGTCAGCGGCGGCGTGCCTTGCCAGGCCGCCGATTCGACGGCGGGAACGGGCCGCTCGGCTTGCTGCAGGATCGTCGCGATGGCAGCCGCCGGTCCGCCGCACTGGCGCAGGAAGCGGCTGTCGATCGCCGCCGCCACGTTCAAACGATCATGCTCCACTCGCACTACGCCGACGTACCCCGTCCGGCCGACCGCCATGTAGATCGTGCCCGGCTCGTAATCCTTCGTGCTTGCTGCCGCGATGGTCCCGAGTCCGATCCGTGCGTGCTCCGCGACGCGACTCTCGAAGGCAGGCAACTGCCGCAGGCTGCTGTGGCCCAGCCCGTCGGCAGCCAGCACGACGCGTGCGGCTATCTCCGCCGCATCGCGACCTCGCGTGCGCAACGCCACCTGGCGGAAGCCCGCGGCAGGATCGGCGACGGCAGGAGTCACCGTCGCCAACGTTTCCGGCCGAAACTCTGCTCCCGCCGCGACCGCCGCGTCGACCAAAGCCGCATCGAACGCTCGCCGACTGATGGCGACGCCGCCCGAGAGCGGAACCGCCAGACGCCGAGAGCCGCGGCAGATCTGCAGCCCCGCAATGGGCATGCCGCCCTGCCCGCGCGCGACGTGTCCCAGTCCCAGCAACTCCAGTTGCTCCACGGCCCGGGCACCCACACAACCCCCGCAGACTTTGTCGCGTGGAAAGGCGCTGCGTTCGACCAGCAGCGTGCGGAGCCCCCGCGATGCCAACTGGTGCGCGGCCAGCGAACCGGCCGGGCCGGCACCGATGATCACCGCATCCCAAGGTTGTTCCGATGCGGCCACAGTGGCGTCGCGCCCCGTCGCGTTCACGATCGCCTCCATTGCAGCACGAGACGCTGCGGCCAGTGGCGGGACAGCCGGGCATCGTCAAGCTCCGCTTGGGCCGCCAACTCCTGTACCTCGCGGGGCGTGAACGCCGCTCGGACCGATCGTGGCCCGTCGACTCGCACGATCGGCGAACGCGACAGCAGATGGCAGCCGATCCACGTCAGCCCCAGCCCCAGCCGGCTGCGAAGCAGGTCCTCCACCAGCACTACTTGCCGTGCCGACGCGGCCATTTTTTTGAGCAAGGCGACCGCGTCCGGCTCGTCCAAATGATGCAGAAACAGCGTGCAGAGCACGATGTCGCAGGACCGCGGCAACTGTTCCTGCAGGACGTCGATCGCGAAGAAGTCGATATCCGACACACCGGCCGCTTCGGCTCGCTGCCGAGCGTAGCGCAGCGCTGCGGGACGCAGGTCGCAGCCGCCGAGTTGCAGGTGCAAACCGCTGGCCCGAGCCCGCCGCGCAAGCTGCACCAGCACGTCACCTCCACCACAAGCGATATCCAGCACGCTCAGCGGCACCGGCGCCTGACGCCGCGCAACCTCCCGCACCACCTTCCAAAGCGGACCGACCGTGCTGCGGACTCGGTGCAGCGTGCTGAGCCCCGCCAGCGCCTGATGATGTTCCGCCTCGTCCAGCCCAGGCTGATCCATCCATTCCGGTTCGCGGCGGCGAGCCATCGGAAAACACATCATGTTTGCGAGAGTCCTGGAAGCGGAACTGAGATCCCCGAGCCGGCTCACCCGCATTTCCGGCAATGCAGCGACTGAGAACTGACCAGTGTTATAAACCCTGGCCGACGAGATTGCAACACTCCTGACGCTCCCTCCAGTCGACGCTCCCGACCGCACCGTCTTCGCACGTCGTGGCCTTCGTGCGGATGAATTTCAAGCCGTTGGGCCGTTTCGTTTACACACCGCGTAGAAATAAGTTGTTCCATTCCAAAGTAGTAGGCACACTCCGTGTGCCGTAACCCGTGTGCCGTAAACTGCGGACGGCACACGGAGCGTGCCTGCTACAATTTGTTCAAGTTATTTCTACGACATCGTTTAGACACCAGGGAGTCAGCCCGTTCGAATCTCCACGCGTTCTTGCCGGATGAATCGGCGGCGGGCTCTACGACCTACTCGTCCTGCGTAAAGATCCGCTGGACAAAGTGATACAAGTTGTTGCGCCAGTGCGTGGCGTCGTGGCCGTAGGAATCGACGTTCCAGACGTGCGGCACGTCGTGTTCCTTCAGATGCGCATGCACGCCCTGACTGACGCGGATCAAGCCGTCCTTGTTGCCGCAGGAGAGATACAGCAGCCTCAGCTTCTGCTTCGTGGCGGCGGGGTCGTGGACGAGCTGCGCCGGAGGCTTGGTGTTGGGGGCCGAGGAGAAGCCGCCGATCCAGGCGAACGTGTCCAGATGCGCCAGTCCGAAGTTCAGCGACTGGCCGCCGCCCATCGATAGACCGGCCAGCGCCCGGTGTTCGCGGTCGGCTGCCGCGGAGTAGCGCGACTCGATCGTCGGGATCACGTCCTTCAGCAGATCTTCTTCGAAAGCGGCGAACGCGGGAGCCGATCGGAAGACGTCGCCCTCCGCCCGGTCGTTCTTTTGCGCCCGGCCGTTGGGCATCACGATAATCATCGGCGTTGCCTTCCCATCGGCCAGCAGATTATCCAGCAGAATGTTGGGCTGGGCAAAACGCTGCCACTCGTTCTCGTCGCCGCCGATGCCGTGCAGGAGATACAGCACCGGGTACTTCTTGTCTTTGGAATAGCCGGGCGGCGTGTAAACCTGCATCCGCCGCGTGGTGCCGACGGACTTCGAATCGTAGCTGATCATTTCCACCTGGCCGCGCGGGATTCCCACTTGGGGAATTTCGAAACCGGCGGGTGGGTCGGGAAGAACTTGCACGTCGTCCGGTCCCAGCACCACGGGGCGGCCAAACCCGCGTGGCCCTTGGGTAAACGCTTCAGCAGCAGCAACAGCAAGGGCCAGCAGTCCGCTCAGCACCGCCAAGGCCATATGTGGCCAACGATTCGTCATCATGAAATCTCCAGAAGTAATCACCCAGGTTCAGCAGCCGTCGGGCAACTCGTCCCGCTAGATCAACCCCGCTCGTGCCGTGATGTTTCGCAGGACCTCCCGATCTGCCCGCGTTGGAACAACTCCAGCGCGATCCGTTCCAACTCGGGCGGCTCGGCGCTGGTGTCCGCCTTGGACGGCGATCCCGATCGGCTGCTGTTGCTGGATGCCGACAGCCCGGCTGAAGATATCGCGTGGGAGTTCGCCGCAACCGACGGCCGGCAACTGTTGGCCGCCCGCTACGGTCTGCTGCGTCTGGTGGACCGCCCGGCGCCGCCCGTTCCGCCGGGGATCTTGCGGTTCATCGCCCTGGCCGCCGATCCGCTGGTCGACGCGCGGGGCGAACCGCGCGAAGACCACCGGCTGGACAGCGACACCGAATTGCGCGCCGTGCGGCGCGTGCTGGCGGATAGCCGCCGCGCGATCCGCGCCCAACGCGCCGCGCCGACTCGCGTGGCGTTGCGTCGCCTGCTGGTCGGCGGCCCAGCCCTGCTGCACTTGACCTGTCACGGCAACGTGTCCGACACGCC
>REEF01000979.1 GCA_007695205.1 Planctomycetaceae bacterium | reverse complement strand
AGGTTTGGTGCGCCTGTCAAGGGACGTGAATGTGGCTAGTGGCATAGCGCCGCCGGGGCAGATGACGGACGCTATCGCAGAACATTGTAATATGTAGAAAAATTCTTAGGTAACACCCCTAAGAACAGAATTCTTCTGCTTTTCACTGGGCAACTGAAGAATTCTTTTGCGATCAACCCGCTGGCAATTCTCGAATGATTGTGTACACATGAACAGTTAATTTAAAATCCGTCCAGTAGCTGTCAGAACGTAGGCTTGGCGGAAGCTGAAGAATTAATCTTTTATAAGTGGTGTGACAGGGGCTAGTTTTGGCTTTTTCTTCCTGTTCGTAGGAGAAAAAGCCCTTTCCCCCAGAATGCTGATGATCTGCTGAAGCACGCCCGGGATGCCCCTCTGGAGGATGGTTTCGCTGAGCCGGTGGATTGTGCTTCGCCCACTGCTGGGATGCCAAACCAGATCCATGCCTTGATCCAGACTGCCGAGCCGAATCTGGGAAGCGGCAAGCGGCACTGGCTGACCGGCACCGATCGTGTCTCCAACCTTATTCGCGGAGCAGACCACCGCCACCGCCAATCGTCTGGCTGGCGAAAGACAGGGCGAGAAATCACAGCATCACTCGGCCTGAACACCGAACAAAAGGCCTGCCCCCCCGGCGAATCCTGCCTGCAGCCTCAGAGTGTGCAAGTCCCGATCGGGATGGATTCCGCTAGGCGGCTTCTTGGCGTACAATGCCGGTTGTGGCGAGTCGGCAAAATCGTCTCAGCGGCGCCGCACCACCACACGAGATGAACGGGAAGGACGGACCATGCCGATGCACAACTGGGCACGCGTAAAATCGGGAATCTATCACAACTTCCATTTTCGCTGGATCGCAGCGATCATGGACCGGCTCAACGCCGGTTTGCTGCCTGCGGGTTATTTCGCGATGGCCGAGCAGATCATCGGGCAGCCGGAGACCGACGTGGTGGCCCTGGAGACCTTCGCCGCCGCGCCGCCACGTCCAGGCGGCGAGGGGGGCGTGGTGACGGCGCCCGTCCGCTCGCAAACGCGGTTCGTCGTGCAGTATCCGCCCGAAACGCAACGCTACGCCCGGAAGACGCACCGCGTGGTCGTACGGCACGAATTGGGAAAGGTCGTGGCGGTCGTGGAAGTGGTGTCGCCCGGGAACAAGGACCGGCAACACTCGCTGCGGACATTCGTCGACAAGTGCGTCGATCTGCTCGACCAACAGGTGAACTTGCTGATCATCGATCCGTTCCCGCCCGGCGTTCACGACGCGCACGGCATTCACCAACTCATCTCTGCCGTCTATTCCGATGAACCGTTCGCGTTGCCGGCGGACAAGCCGCTGACCTTCGTCGCCTATCAAGTTTCGCCGCTCCTGACCGCGTACGTGGAACCGATTGCGGTGGGCGATCCGCTGCCCGACATGCCCCTGTTCCTCTGCGACGACCAGGGCACCAACGTGCCGCTGGAAGAGACGTATGAAGCGACCTGGCGCGTGCTGCCCCGCGAGATTCGCTGCTTGCTGGAGCCAGCCGTGTGAGATCCCAGACCAGATCCACGCCTTGATGCAGATCCCCGAGCCAAACCTGGCAAGCGGCATGCGGCACTGGCTGACCGGCACCGATCGTATCTCCGACCTTGTTCGGCGAGCGGAGCACCGCCACCGCCCATCGTCCGGCTGGCAAAAGTTAGTGCAAGAAATCGAAGCATCATTGGGGGCCCGTGCGAATTTCGGCGTCCGTGCCACAGCGAGTACGGGATCACACTGAACGGCGCCCCAGGGTCAAGACAGGGTCGCAGCTAGTTTCTCTGCTTCGCCGTCTGCTTCGAGTACCGAACTGTGCGGGGCAGCATGTGCCACCATCCCAGATCTTCGGCCTGCCGGTTTTCCCAGTTTTCGCTCCCGTAAAGTCGGTTTGAGGGTTGCAATCTTGGCGCACGTCGTTCAACCTTATCAATAGGCCGGTCTTTAGTCGTTCGGTTCCACTTTTATGAAAGGCATGCAACATGCATCGATTTGGGATTCTTGCCACAGCGTTCGTGTTCTTTGCGGTGGCTACAGTATCAACAGGCTTGGAACCCGACTCGGACGGTTTTGTCCCGATGTTCGACGGCAAGACCCTGGCAGGCTGGGTCACGACGGGCAACTGGATCGTCGAGGAAAAAGGCGTGGTGGCCCTGCACCCGCGGCCCGGCGAGAAGGGTTGGCAGCGGTACGATGCATACTTGACGACAGAGCGCAAGTACAAGGACTTTGTGCTTGACTTGGAGTTCAAGATCGGTCCCGGCGGCAACTCGGGCGTCTTTCTTCGAGTCGGTGATCGCGGGGATCAAGTCAAGACGGGATTCGAGATCCAGATCCTGGACACGCATGGCAAGGCGAATCCCGGCAATCACGACTGTGGTGGCGTGATCGGCGCGGCGGCGCCGTCGAAAAACATGGCCAAACCGGCTGGCCAATGGAACCGCTACGTGATCACTTGCCAAGGCTATCATCTGAAGGTCGAGTTGAATGGCGAGCAGATCATTGACTTGGATCTGGCACAATCGGCCGTCAAGGACCGGCCTCGGGAGGGCTACATCGGCTTCCAAGACGAAGCCAAGCCGGTCTGGTACCGCAACGTAAGGATCAAAGAGTTGCACTAAGAATTGGAGGTCCATCATGACGAGGCATTCCTTCATCGCTCTGGCTATGTGGCTGCTGTTCGCACACGTTGCCGTCTACGCCCAGGGACTGGCACCGAGCAACTACGATGGCTTCGAAACCGGCGACTATCGCAACTTTCTGCCAAAATACGTAGGCGGGTCAGATGCCTTCGTTCGTCCTCAGTTCAGCGTGACCGACACGGCTCCCATCGCCGGCGATCGCTCGCTGCGCTGGACGGGCGGCAAAGAAGACGGACATCGTTGGCTGCTCACCAGCAACGCCTTCTACCTGCGGCCGCCATTGACGGCTCGAGTCGATTTCCGCATCGATGCGCCGCTGGACGCCCCGAACTTCGGCGTGGGACTGATGATCCTGGAGACTTACGAGAAGCTGACGGGCATGTGGGCGCGCGCCGAGGGCGTGGAACTCGTCCTCGACGGCGGCGCCGCCGGCCAGGTTGCCGACCGCCGAGACCTGGCCACCCGGCTCACCCCCGGCACCGTCTACACCCTGGCGGTGAGTTTCGACGGGGACGGCGGCGTGCACGCGCGGCTGTGCGAAGCCGAATCGGAGCAGACGCTGGCGGAATTGCGCGGCGAGACGACCGTCCATCCCCACGGCCTGGCCCTTGCCGTCGATGAGCCTGAAGGGGTGGCGGTGCAGGTCGCCTTCGACGATGTGCGCGTCGAGGCCGCCCCGTACCGGGTGCGGGCGGAAACGTGGACCCGCGCGCCTCTGCCGCATTTTGTGATCCTGCCGCGACAGGGCGACGTGCCGCAAGCCGAGGGCAACTGGGTCGGCGGGCACGGGCTGTTCCGCGATGATGACGGGTACCACATGTGGTACCGCATCCGCAACAACGAGATCCGCGGCGCCGGTTACGGCTATGCCTTCAGCGAAGACGGCCTCGAATGGCGAAAGTCGGACCGGAACCCGCTGTTCATTCCCGATCCGGATTTGTTCTCCAGCAACGAGAACATCGCTGTCCGTAAGATCGACGGCAAGTTCCGCGCGTGGTACACGGTCGACCACCGCGAGAAGCCCGGCTGGTACACTGTTCACGCCTCCAGCGACGACGGCCTCGAATGGGAGGATCACCGCATCGTGATTGACGAGCCGCGCAACAAGGACGCCGACGTGGTTTATGTCGACGGAACCTATTACCTTTACGCCATTTCACCGGACGGCACCTCGTTCGGCGTGTTCACCTCCGACGACGGCCTGGCGTGGGAGATGCGCAACGTGATCCCGATGCGCATCCACCGGCACCCGACCATCTACTACGACCCGGAAACGGCGAAATTCTGGCTGTACGCGTTCGGCTCGCGTCTGGGCGTGCACCGGGCATGGTCGAACGACGGCATCGATTTCTCCGACTTCGAGTACGTCTGGTCGGAACCGCCGGTGGGCATTGACGATTGGCGCGAAGGGGGCGTTGACTACGCGCAATTCCGCACCGACCCGCACGGCCACCTGCTCGACTCCCACCGCAACCTGATCATGATCTACCAGGGGCGGAACAACAAGGCTAACAACCACCCGAGCTGGCTCTACCACGGCAGTGAACGCATCCTCATGGCGGGGTACTTTTCGGGGCTGCACGTGGGCATCCCCACGCACGTGGCGCCGGATCGGCCTTACGAGTACGAGCGATTCCCCTACGACGCTACGGCGGCCAAGGGGCTGAGCGTGCAGGCGTCGTCGCCCGGCCGCGCGATGGTGACCGGCTGGAGCCCGAACGAGCCCACTGTGCTGGCGATGGAAATCCATGGCTGGCGCGGTGACCGCTGGCGACTGGAACTCCGCGACGCGCTCGAACCCGGCACTAACTATGAACTGGCCGTGCAGAGCGAGGGCGAAGATCGTTGGCAGACGATCGAGCGTCACCGGGCAGGCTCGTTCGGCGACAACGTATTCGTCGTCCATCTGCCCCGATCGGGTCCCCAGACCGTTGTGGTCCGCCGAGCCGATTGAAACCCGGGCGTCCCTTTCGTCGGATTCTACAGGACCGACAAAAAAGGGTCATGGGACTGGACGCGAGATATCGGGGACCAACAACGGGAACTCGGCCTTTTCTTGGTGCGTGCCTCTGAGCATTGCGTTGAATTGTTCCAGATCCGTTGAGTTGGACAGGAAGGTGACGGCGCCGGAACGCAGCCCGAACATCGCGCCGCCCGGATGATGGCTGGCGATGTCCTCGGCGGTGGGCGCCGGTAGATATTGGCTGCCATG
>REEF01001019.1 GCA_007695205.1 Planctomycetaceae bacterium | reverse complement strand
TTTGCCGCGAGGTGGGCGATGCGGCTCGAGAGTGGATCGAGCAGGAAACGGGCATTCCGGGCTCGCATGTGTTGCTGGCCGCCACCCATACCCATTCGGGTCCCAGTGCCCGGTCGCCTCGACGACTGGCTACCGACGAACTGAATGATTACCAACATTTCCTGGCGCGACGCATGGCCGATGGCGTACGCATGGCGATCAATAACCTGGCGCCGGCGCGGATCGGCTTTGGCAGCGCGGCGCTGCCGGGCGACGTCTTCAATCGCCGGTGGTTCATGCAGCCGGGCGACCATCTGAAGAATCCGTTTGGCGGGATGGACCAGGTACGGATGAACCCGCCGCAGGGCAGCCCGGCGTTGATCCGGCCAGCCGGACCGACGGACCCGGAAATCGCATTCTTGTCGCTGCAGACCGTCGATGGGCAACCGATCGCTCTGCTGGCGAATTACTCGTTGCACTATGTCAGCGGCATCCCGGCGGGGCATGTGTCCGCAGGATACTTCGGCGCCTTTGCCGACCGTATCCAGCAGTTGCTGCAAGCCGACCGGCTGGATCCGCCATTCGTGGGCATCATGTCCAACGGGACCAGTGGCGACATCAACAACCGGAACCACAGCCAGCGTGGTGAACGCCAAGCGCCGAACGTAGCAATGCGGGCCGTGGCTGACCGAGCCGCACACGCGGTCGCTGACGCTCACCAGGACCTGGAATTCCACGACTGGGTTTCGCTGGATGCCCGTTACGATGACGTGACACTGGCCGTACGCAAGCCGAGCGACGAACTGGTGGCGACGATGCGCAAGGTGCTGGAGAAGCCCGAGGGGGAACCGGCGTACCACAGCCGCGAACGGAATTATGCGGATCGGGTAATCCGCCAGATCGATGCCCCGGACCATGTCTCGGTGCCGGTGCAGACGCTGCGGATCGGTTCGCTGGGCATCGCCGCCTTGCCGTTCGAAGTGTTTGCAGAAACCGGTCTGGAACTGAAAGAACGCAGCCCCTTGAAGGCCTCGTTCACCATCTCGTTCGCCAACGGTTCCTATGCCTACTTGCCCACCCCCGAGCAACATGAACTGGGCGGCTACGAAACGTGGCTGGGCACCAGCCTGGTGGAACCGCAGGCATCGGTCAAGCTGGTGGATCGTCTGCTGGAGATGTTTCAGGAGGTGTTGCCGTGAAGCGGATTGGAATACACGGTGTCTTGGTCGTCGGTTTCTTCATGGCCCTCGGGGCGCTGGCTTGGGCTGCCGAGCACGGCCCCGGCGGTTCGGACGAAAGTTCGGATTCGGCGGGCACCAACGTGGCGTTGGGAGCGAAGTACACGTTGTGGCCAGCCCCGAATTACGTGCATTGCACCGATCCGGACGACGCGATCCAATTGACCGACGGTCACACGACGACCGGCTACTTCTGGACTCAGACCAGCACCGTCGGCTGGAGCAGCGCGGCCTATGTCGTGATCACGGTGGACCTGGGCCGGCTGCAACCGATCTCGGGCGTCTCGTTCAACACGGCCGCCGGCGTGGCTCAAGTGACCTGGCCGGCGACGATCCAGATCCTGACGAGCGACGACGGCCAAATCTATCACAACGCGGGCGATCTGGTCGAACTGGACCGCCAGGCTCATGGCCCTTTTCCCGACGGCTACGCGATCCGCCGTCTGGCGACGGACCGGCTGCAGACGCGGGGACGTTACGTGCGTTTCGTGGCGATTCCTCCTGCGGGCGGTTCGTATCTGTTTGTGGACGAGGTCGAAGTCTTTCGCGGTTCGGAAGACCTGCTTTCGCAACCGCCGGCGGGTGAAGTGGTTGGCGAGGTGGCTGATTTGTTCATTCAGTGGCGCAGCCGTTCGGCGCTGTCCCAGCGATTCCAGAACGACGTGTCCGCGTTCGAGGCTCGTTTGCGCGAGGCGGTATTGTCGGACGAGGCGGTGCGGACTCGATTGCTGGACAGGCTGGACCAAGTGCGAGCCGCGCTGGATCCGGCGGCGGTGCAGGTCGACGGTTCGTTCCGGGCCGTGCTGCCCTTGAACCAGCCGCATCGGCAGCTCTTTCAGCTTCAGGCCGAACTGTGGCGAGCGATGGGGCACGCCCCGTTGGTCGTCGCGGGTGCTCAGCCGTGGGACCCACTGGATCCGTTCGCATCGCCTGAGGGCTCGGCGGAGGATGAGGTCCGGGTGCATACCATGCGAGGCGAATATCGGGCGGCGGCGGTGAACGTTTACAACGCGACCGCAGAACCGATCACGGCGCTGCTGTCCTTCGAGGGCCTGCCCGACCGCATCATATCGGACGGCGTGACGGTGTACCAGGTCGATTGGACCGATACGGGACGCGGCGTGCCGGTTGCGGCGGCTTTGATGGAAGCCAGTCGATCGGACCAGGGCTGGATGATTCACGTCCCGGCCGGACTGGTCCGCCAAGTCTGGCTGAACTTTCACGTCCCACGCGGTGAAGCATCCGGGTTAGCGGGTCTGTATGAAGGCCGCATCGTACTGAGCAACTCCGACGCTGAACCGGCGAGGAAGGTGCCGCTGCGGTTGAATGTCTACCCGATCGATTTTCCCGAGACGACCACGTTGCTCTTGGGCGGCTGGAGCTATACCAACGGTCGTGGATCGTATGGCATCACGCCCGACAACCGCGCCGCGCTGGTCCGGCATCTTCAGCAGCGTTACGTGAACGCCCCGTGGGCGACTCGGTCCGTGCTGATGAATTACCAGTTTTCTCCCGACGATCCCGATCGTATCGACTTAAACACCGAGGAACTGGATGCTTGGCTGGCCGAGTGGCCTGATGCTCGGCGGTACATGGTGTTCCTGGCGATCGGCAACTACTCGGGAGCGTCTCGCGCAGGATTTGCGGGCGCCGCGTTGGGCTCGCCGGAATTTGATCGACGTGTGGGCACCTGGATCTCGGCCTGGGTGCGGCATCTGCGAGCCAAGGGGATCGAGCCGGATCGGTTGGGACTGCTGATCCACGATGAACCGCACGAGGGCAGCGAGATCGAGCCGTTGATCGCCTGGTCCCGTGCGATCCGAGCGGCCGAGCCCGATGTGCGGCTCTGGTTAGACCCGGCCTACCGCCAGCCGTCCAAAGCGCCGCCCGAGGTCTTCGAGTACTCGGACGTGCTGTGCCCCAACCGCCCGATGTGGATCGCCGGTGGTGAAGCCTTTGCCGATTTTTACCGGGACCAGCAGCAGCGCGGCAAGGAACTGCAACTGTATTCGTGCAGCGGCCCTGCGCGACTGCTGGACCCTTATGCCTACTATCGATTGCAAGCGTGGCAGTGTTGGCGCGAGGGGGCGACGGGCACGTTCTTCTGGGCGTTCGGCGACAACAGCGGCGCGTCGTCGTGGAACGAGTACTTGGCTCGATCCGGCCCGTACACGCCGCTGATGCTGGACGACACCCGCGTGGTCCCCGGTAAGCAGATGGAGGCGATCCGCGAGAGCGTCCAGGATTACGAGACACTGCAGATGCTGCAGCAGAAGATTCAGCGAGCCGAGCAGATCGATGGCAACGATCCTGCGGTCGTATCCGATCGACAATGGCTGTCAGCAGCGGTGGCCCAGGTGCTGGACGCCGACGGTGTCACGAAAATGGATTGGCACGAACCCAAAGACCGCTCGCTGGCCGACACCGTCCGCGCTGGCGTCTTGCAGCGTCTGGTCGCAGACGATCCGTGATGGGCTCGGCCCACCGGGTCGGCTGACTCGTGGCTGGTGGGCCGAAGTGTTTGCCGCTCGCGAAAGACCTGGCATTCGAAAACTTACGCCGCACGCAGGCCTTTCAACATGTCGACTTCTTTGGAGAACATGGCCACGACCTCGGGGCCAGGCAGCCCGCGGTACGACGCGCTCTCGATGCACAGATCGTCCTGATAACCGGCCCGTTTCAGGATCGCCAGCACCCGCGCAAAGTCGATATCACCTTCGTAGATCGGTGCATGGAAATCAGCGTAGCGCCAGCCCATCGGCCGCTGCTGTTCGCGCTGATCCTCCGGGTACCGGATGCTCTTGCAGTGCGTGTGGAACGTGCGTGAAGCGAACTGCTCGTAGATCTCGTACAGCCGTGACAGCGGGTGCCCGAACCAGTAGAAGTTGGCCGTATCCAACGTCAGACCCAGTCTGTCGGAACCGACGCCTTCCAGCAACGGAGCAAGAAAGTCCGGATCGTTCGTCAATCGGCCGTGGTTTTCGATCGCGAACCGGGCCCCGGTTCCCTCGGTGGCCGCGATGACTTGTTTCAGTACGGCGATCGCGTGTTGCAAGAAGGCCGCTTGGTCCATCTTCCGCGGCACCACATCGATACGGATCGCCACCACTTGTAGATCTCGTGCCACTTCGGCGATCTTCTGACACCACTCGACTTCGAACTCGGGCCGTTCTTCGAACCGGTTGAACATGCAGAAGGCCGTAATCCGCTGGCCCGAGGCCTCCATCCGCCTTTTGAGATGCTGTCGATCAGCGTCCGTCGCGGCCGAGTAGGTTTCCTGGGGGTGGAATACTTGGGGCAAAGCCAACTGCTCGTCGATGATCGCCTCCATCCCCTCGGCGCCGATACGTTCCAAGGCAGTCCACGAATCGGGCGCTTCGGTGGCCTTCAGATGTGCATCGCGAATCGTGACTCGCATCTTCGAGGCCCGTTGCTCGGTAGCGGCTTCGGTCACCAGACCGCGAGCGGCAACCCATCCGGCGCCCAACGCGGTGGCATGACCCAGGAACTGGCGGCGTGTAGTCATCGGTTGCATGACATCATCTCCTGAAGAACGCGGGAAAAACAACTCCGGCAAACCCAGTGGAGCCATTACGGTCCACCGTGATGATAACAAACAAGAACAGCGAAGTAACTGCTCGGCAGGGATTTCCCACAGCCGGATGACCTCGATGCTC
>REEF01000978.1 GCA_007695205.1 Planctomycetaceae bacterium | reverse complement strand
GGCTGACCGGTGCCGTCGACCAGCGCGTGGTCGGTATCGTGCCGATCGTGATCGATGTGCTGAACATCGATCCTTCCATGCGTCACCATTTCGCGGCGTACGGATTCTGGGCGCCCGCGATCGGCGATTATGTCCAGCACCGGATCATGGAGCGGATGGATCATCCGCGATTGAAAGAACTGTACGATCTGGTCGATCCCTACCAATATCGCGATCGGCTGACGATGCCCAAGTTCATCGTAAACGCGACGGGCGACCAGTTCTTCCTACCCGATTCGTCGCAGTTTTACTGGGATGATTTACTGCAACCCAAGTACTTACGTTATGTTCCCAACGCGGATCACGGACTGGGTGGTAGCGATGCGGTCGAAAGCCTGACGGCGTTCTACTCGTTGATCCTGGAAGACAAGCAAGGACCACAGTTCTCGTGGGCTCGCCCGGAACCTGGTACGTTGCAAGTCCGGACCGAAGACCAGCCTCGCGAGGTCCGGTTGTGGCAAGCGACCAATCCGGCGGCCCGCGATTTTCGCGTCGAAACATTGGGTAGGAAGTTCACCAGCTCGGTCCTCCAGCCCCAAGCCGATGGTCAGTATGTTGCGACGGTCTCGCCGCCCGAGGAGGGCTGGACCGCGTTCTTCGTCGAATTGACGTACGATGTGGGCGGCATCTTTCCGCTGAAGCTGACCACAGGCGTGGCCGTCATCCCCGACGTGCTGCCCTACGCGGATAGGGATCCGGGCCAACCGGCGACGTTGACCGTGGTCTTCACCGCCACCGATCCGCAGACGGCCGAGCGAATCCTGAGCGAAGCGGCCGAGTGGATTACCGAACAGGGCTTTGCCGACGGCCAGGTCCGATCGGAACAAAAAGAATCCACCGGCTATGTCAACTGGCAACCGGTGGATCGCTGGGCCGATGTGGGTCGAGCGTTTACGGAGTGGTTACGTGCCCAAGGTGTGGGATCGATCCAATACCAGTTGGAATCCGGTCCCAAGATCACGACTCGATGACCAATCCCTGGCCTTGGAACTTCCTTTCAGGTTGGAGTCTTCCATGACGATCCCTCGACGTGATTTCCTGACCTCGGTTGGCGCGTTATCCGCTGCCGGTTTGTGTTCGTGGCGACCCACGGCGATGGCCGCCCCAGTGAGCGCGGGCCAAGCCAACCGTGAACTGTCGGCGGACATTGCGATCATCGGCGGCGGATTGGGCGGTTGTGCCGCCGCGCTCGCGGCGCTTCGCAACGGATTGACCGTCGTGATGACCGAAGAGACCGACTGGATCGGCGGGCAACTCACCTCTCAAGGCGTCCCGCCGGACGAGCATCGTTGGATCGAGACGCACGGCGCGAACGCTGCATATCGCCGGTTGAGGACACGCATTCGGGACTACTACCGAGCGAATTACCCGCTGACCGCACAGGCGCGTGACAACGAACTCTTGAATCCGGGCAACGGCAGCGTTTCGCGGTTGTGTCATGAGCCTCGAGTCGCCTTGGCCGTGCTGCAGGATTTGCTTGCGCCGTATCTGAGTGGTAAACGATTGACGCTGTTGACCGAATACCGCCCGATCGCCGCCCAGGTTCACGGCGATCGCGTCCAAGCCGTGACGGTCCAATCGCTGCGTTCCGGTCGGCAGTGCTCGTTGGTCGCGCCTTATTTCCTGGACGCCAGCGAACTGGGAGACCTGCTGCCGCTGACCGGCACCGAATTCGTGACGGGCGCGGAATCCCGGGCGCAAACCAACGAACTGCATGCATTGGAACAGGAAGATCCGGACAACCAGCAGGCGTTTACGATGTGCTTTGCCATCGATCATGTCCCGGGCCAGGACCACACGATCGACAAGCCCGACGAGTACGAATTCTGGCAGAGTTTCGTCCCGGACCTGACGCCGCCCTGGCCCGGTCGGTTGTTGGATTTCACCTACACGCATCCCCCGACGGGAAAGCCCCGGACGCTGGGCTTCGATCCCACGGGCGCCCGGCCCGGTGGGACGATCAATCTGTGGACCTATCGGCGGCTGGCGGATGTCACCAACTTTCAACCCGGAACGTATGCCGGAGACATCATCCTGGTGAACTGGCCGCAGAACGATTACTTCTTGGGCAATCTGGTCGGTGTCAGCGACCAGCAGCGAGCCCACCACATCGCTCGTGGGACGCAGTTGAGTCTCTCGCTGCTGTATTGGCTGCAGACCGAAGCGCCGCGTGCCGATGGCGGTCAAGGATTCCCCAGCCTGCGACTGCGAAACGATCTGCTGGGTACCGAGACCGGAGTGGCCAAGTACCCGTATGTCCGCGAATCGCGGCGGATCAAGGCCTGTTTCACCGTGCTGGAAGAGCATGTCGGTCGGGAGCAGCGGGCGATGATCACCGGTCAAGGCGGCGCGGAACTGCGAGCTGCCGAGTTTCCTGATTCGGTCGGCATCGGCAGTTACAACATCGATCTGCATCCGTCGACCGGCGGCGACAACTACATCGACTTTGGCACGTTGCCCTTCGAGATTCCGTTGGGCGCTTTGCTTCCCCAACGTGTCACCAATTTGATCGCAGCCTGTAAGAACATTGGGACGACGCACCTGACCAGCGGATGTTACCGCTTGCATCCGGTCGAGTGGGGCATCGGCGAAGCCGCCGGATGTCTGGTCGCCCACGCGCTGCATCACCATCGAACGCCACACGGAATCCGGGAAGATGCCGATCAGTTGGCTGACCTGCAACGCGACCTGGCAGCGCAAGGCGTCGAACTCCGTTGGCCCCAATAGAATCTACGGCTAAGCTCCCGGCCAGGCATCGTAGATATAATAGGTACCACCCACCAAACGGAAGATAATAGGTGCCACCCACCAAACACCCACCAATTGACACTACTTATAGGTGGGCATCGATTGTCCTGAAAGGTTCCTGTTCATGTCCATTGTGGGTTGGTAAGATATAAAGCTGGATGAATCGGTGTGATTCATGCCCGCTTCGGACCTGGTCGTTTTACGTAAGCGGTTTTTCTTTCGCAGAGAGGTTCTTCATAATGAGGAGGTTGCTGATGCGTTTTTTTGGCGCAGTGACTGCAATCGCCCTGGCCGTCGTGTTGGTCGCGTGTGCGCAAGTACCCGCGAACGAAGCGGCGAGCGGAGTCGGGGTTGGTGGCAGCGTCGGTAGTTATTCTGGAGTCAAAATTGGGGGAATCGATGATGGTGTCGCCAACGGTCGATCCCTGTGCTATACGTGACGGTTGGGCGGTCGTCCGGTGGTCTTCGTGTTTGCGAAGAGCGCCGACGATCATTTGGCCAGTTTGGCCAAAGCGATTGACAAAGCGGTTGCCGATCATGCCGACAAACAACTGGCGGCAGTGATCAATTTCACGGGCGAGGCGACGGACGAGTATCTGGAAAAGATCGAAGAGTTCGCTGAGAAGCATGGCATCGAAAATACCGCCTTGGTGGTGTCCGGCGATGCCAGTCGATTCGAAGTCAGCGACGACGTTGATGTCACCGTGATGCATTACACCAGAAGGAAGGTGACCTTCAATTTCTCTGCAAAAAATGACGAGCTAAACGATGATGCGACGACTAAGGTCATCGACGGCTTGAAGACGATGCTGAACTAGGCGAATTCGTTCGGCGGTAGTCGAGGCAACTTTTTCGGGAAGCGTCCGTGGACCAGGCACGGTTGCTTCCCGATTTTCGTTTCTGTCGGGTATCACGCTCTGCGCGATGGTCGACTTTTTCCCACCAGCTTTTCTCCAATCGGGAGAACCACGATGCTGAGAATCTGTCCGTTGATGAACGTCGCAATCGGTTTCTTTTTGGCTTCGGCCATCGGCTGCCAGCCGACCGAAACCGCATCCGACCCCATGCCGGATCGCCCGCGTGATCAAACGGCCGTCGAACCCGATGCGATAGGAACCGCACCCGATGCGGTCACCGTCCAGATCAAGAGCTGGGAGGAAGTCCAGCAGATGGTGGCCGATCTTTCAGGCCAGGTCGTGGTGGTCGACATCTGGTCCACTTGGTGCGTCCCCTGCACGGTCAAGTTTCCCGAGTTCGTCAAGTTACACGAATCGTACTCGGAAGGAGTGACCTGCATCTCTGTCGCGGCGAACTATACCGGCTTGCCCGACGAACCCCCGGAATCGTTTCGCGACGAGGTGTTGGATTTCCTGCGACGCCAGAACGCGACTTTTCCCAACGTGATCAGCAGCACTCCGGACCAGGAGTTGTATTCGATGGTCGGGGCGGATGCCGTTCCGATCGCGTTGGTGTACGGTCCCGACGGCCAACTGGTAAAGACGTTCACCAACGAAGATCCGCAGTTCGGTGACGAGGGGTTCACCTATGCCGACCACGTCCAGCCGTTGGTGGAACAACTGCTGGCAGCGGCTGCCGGGTCATGAACGTTCGCGGGTGGCCCCGTACCTAAAAAGCAGTATGGACGGCAAAGCCGGGGCACGGATGAGTCGTATCGAGTTTGCCAAGAAGAGCACGAATGGAACTCGCCAAGCCTGGGCTTATGGCGAGGCCGCCTGGAGCACCTGCAATTGCACACCCGCCACCAGTGATTGGACGCGAGTGCGGTACTGGAGCATGTGCGGCGCGATCAGATGAGCTTCCAGGGCCTCCAGGCTGGCCCAATGCTCGACGACCGTCACGACATCAGCCCGCACGGGGATTTGGGCGCCGATATTCGTCGCCACATCCGTTGTGGGCTGATACAGCAGGCATCCCTCTTCCGCCTGGACCAACGGCACGATGCGATGGAATTCTTGCAGGAATTCCAGGCGTTTGCCTGGTGCGATCTCGATCGTGGCCACAACAAAAATCACGTTAGACCTCCTGTGGTTCAGGTTTGGCGGAAGGGGGTCGGGAGTCGTTTTCGGGCAACCGCTGTTCCATGTGGATGGTCGTC
>REEF01000976.1 GCA_007695205.1 Planctomycetaceae bacterium | reverse complement strand
TGAGGACGGAGCCCGACCCGCGAGTCTGGACCCCGGAATCGCCCGATGCTCCGGCGCTGATCACGTTTACCAGCGGTTCCAGCGGTACTCCCAAAGGCGCCAACCGCACGCACGGCTTCCTGGCCGCCCAGTACGCAGCCCTGTGCGCCGAGTACACCTATGACCCGGCGGACGTGGATATGCCCATGTTTCCCGTGTTCGCGCTGCGCAACTTGGCAGATGGCATCCCGTCGGTCATCCCTGACGTGGATTTCCGCCGCATCCACGAAACCAAGGGCGACCGCGTGCTGCGACAGATCGCCAGACACGGCGTGCGGACCTGCACGGCATCGCCGCCGTTCGTGGATCAGTTGGCCGCGGCAAGTCAGTCGGCAGGCCGTGATCCCGGGTTACGTCGCATCCTGACCGGCGGCGCGCCCGTCTCGAATGGAATGCTCCAACGCTGGCACGCCGCCTTTCCCAACACGGCGATCACGGTGGTGTACGGGTCGACCGAAGCCGAACCGGTCGCATCGATCACGTTGCACGAGCGGCTGGCTTGCGAGGGCGAAGGGTTCTGCGCCGGTCGTCCCGTCGACGCGGTCCGCGCGCGGATCATCCGTATCGAGATAGGACCGATCAACTTCCAGAACTGGGAGGCGCTGGCTCCGCAGGACGGTCGGATCGGGGAACTGATCGTGTCGGGAAATCACGTCTGCCGCGACTATTTCCGCAACCCCGATGCGTTCCAGGAGAACAAGATCATCGACGCAGAAGGGGTCTGCTGGCATCGTATGGGCGACACCGGGTACATGGATGCGGACGGCCGATTCTGGCTGACCGGTCGAGTCCATACGACGATCGTTCGGCAAGGCCAGCTATTTCACGCTCAATTGATCGAAGCCCAAATCGCTCCGCTGATGCCGGGCGCTGTCCGAGTCGCGGCGTTGGGAAGGGACGATCGATTGATCGTCGTGGTGCAGGGGCAACCGGCGCCGGATGCCAAGGAACGTTTCCGAGCGGCAGGTATTCCGGTGGACGAAGTGCGTTTTACCCGAAAAGCTTTGCCGCTGGACCCGCGGCATCGATCCAAAATCGATTACGTGGAACTCGAGCGGATGTTGAACGAAGGAAGGATATGAACGACGCTGAATCGCTGACTTTAGACAGCCCGTTCCATCGACGGCTGAAAGCCTACTTGGACGAACGCTTTCCGTTGACCAGCCACCTGAGCATGGTGGTGATCTATTTCCTGGCCAACCAGTTTTTGGCTCAAGCGTTGGGACGTCCGGGGGAGCCTCTGCAGATCGGCTGGTTCACACCGGTAGGGATGCTGTTTCTGCTGTGTATCTTTTTCCATCTGCGCGTCTTCGACGAACACAAGGACTACGCGCTGGACGTGGTCCATTATCCGCATCGAGTCTTGTCTCGAGGCCTGATCACGCTCCGCCACCTGAAGATCCTGGGCGCTATCGCCATCGCGGTCGAAGTTCTGTGCGCCCTGCTCAGCGGCTGGCCCGCGTTGGTGGCTGTCGGCGTGACGATCGTCTTTTCCTGGATCATGCTGCACGAGTTCTTCGTGGCTCGTTGGCTGCGAGCCCATTTCATCGTATACGCCATCTCGCACATGCTGATCATGCCTTTGCTGACCGCGACCATCTTCAGCTTCACCATGCGTCGCCCGTTCTGGGAAGCGCCCTGGTTGTTCTGGGCCTATGCCGCGGCCGACTTCTTCGCCTTTGCCAACTGGGAGATCTCGCGCAAGATCCGCGTGCCGGAAGACGAGATCGAGGGCGTGGACAGTTATTCCAGCCATTTCGGACTGTTCACTGCCGGCTACGTCGCGATGGGACTCCGCGGCCTGAACACCATCCTCGCCTGGGTTGTGGGGGTCTACTTGGAACTGGGAACCTTCTATTATGTTGGCCTGGTAGGGCTTCTGCTGATCACGATCTATGCCCAGCTCCGCTTCCGCTTTTATCCGACTCGCCGTAATGCGAAGCATTTGGAGAGCTACGCGGGCGCGTACATCATTCTGTTCTATTTCGTGTTGGTAGCCGAACTGCTACGCATTCACGGTTTGACGATCGGAGGCGCGTTATGAGCCGAGTATTCGACCCCGCCAGGCATCCTTCCGGGACCGTTACGCCTGCGATCGGCGGCAAGGCGGCAAACCTGTGGCGTCTGCAGCAGCAGGGATGTCCCGTGCCCGACTGGGTGGCGGTGCCTGCCGAGGCGTTCTTCGAGGCCCTGGCGCAGGAGGGGCTGGGCGAGCGGATCGCGCAGCAGCTCGCCCGGCTGGACGAAGGCAACTCGGCGGACGTATCAGCCGCCATCCGCGACTTGATCCTGGATTCGCCCCTGCCCGAGGGTTTGGTATCGGAGTTGCAGGCAGTGGACTGGATCGGAGCGGCGCCGAACGAGGCGGTTTCTGTCCGATCGTCGGCTGCCGATGAAGACGGCGCACGGCATTCCTTCGCAGGGATCCACGAAAGCTATCTCTACGTACGTG
Source organism: Planctomycetaceae bacterium (assembly GCA_007695205.1). Classification (GTDB taxonomy): domain Bacteria; phylum Planctomycetota; class Planctomycetia; order Pirellulales; family Pirellulaceae; genus SKKK01. Next base: position 2,413 of record REEF01000976.1, on the reverse strand, counting down.
GCCTGGATTCGGTGGTGGAGCATATTCGCCGAGTCTGGGCGTCGGGTTACCAACAGCGCGCCCTGTTGTACCGACGGTCGAACGGCTTGACCCTGCATCCCGTTCCCATGGCAGTGATCATCCAGCGCATGGTCGATGCCCACATCAGCGGCGTGGCCTTCACCGCGGATCCGACGGCCCAGGATCCGTTTGTGGTCGTTGTTTCGTCACTGTACGGATTGGGCGAAGGACTGGTCGGGGCGGGCCTGGCTGCCGATCATGCGCATTACGACAAACGCACCCGGGCGATCAGCGTCACACCGGCCGAGAAGGAAACGCAATTGGTCCGCGATCCCCACGGGGGCGAAGGCCTGGTCGAACAGCCGGTTCCGGAATCCTTGCGCGACGCGGCCGCGCTGTCCACCGAACAGCTCGATGAGGTCATCCAAGCCGCGCTGGCCATCGAACGAGCCCGCTGGCGTCCGCAGGATATCGAGTTCTGTTTCGATGCCCAGCAGCGGCTGTTCATCCTGCAGACCCGTGACATCACCACCGTGGCCGATGTCGGACCGGCGGCCGGTCATCGACTGGTCTGGGACAACTCGAACATCATCGAAAGCTATTCGGGCGTGACCAGCCCGATGACCTTCAGCTTCATCCGCCATGCTTATACGGTCGTCTACCACTGCTTTTCCGAAGTCATGGGGATTCCCCGGGCGACGGTCAAAGCCAATCAGCCAGTGTTCGAGAACATGCTGGGGCTGATCCAAGGCCAAGTCTACTACAACCTGATGAACTGGTACCGCTTGATCCAGCAGTTTCCCGGCTACGGCATGAACAAGCGGTTCATGGAATCGATGATGGGATTGCGCGAGCAGTTCGACCCGGAAGACCAGGTCTCGGCCCCGACCGGATGGGGGCGCAAGTGGTTGGTCGAGTTTCCGAAACTGCTGCGACTGGCGCTGCGCATGATCGCGCGTTTTTCTCGACTCGATCGCACCGTCGCTCGATTTCAGGCTCGTTTCATGACACTCTACCAGCAATGGGAGGCCATGGATTTCGATCGCATGCCACCGCATCGTCTGATGGACGTCTATCGCGACATGGAGCAGAAACTGTTATGGAACTGGCAAGCGCCGATCATCAACGACTTCTACGTCATGATCCACTACGGCGCGTTGCGAGCCATCTGTCGCAGATGGTGTGGCGACGAGAGTCAATCGTTGCAGAACGATCTGATCTGTGGTAACGGCGACATCGAGAGCACGGAACCCACGCGGATGCTGATGAAGCTGGCTCTGCGGATCCGTCGCGATCCGGCGATGGTCGCCCTGTTTCAGGAATCGGACCACAAAGAACTGGCCCGCCGAGTGCCGGTCGACCCGGCGTGTGCCGAGATTGCTGCGGAAGTTCAGACCTACCTGGAACGCTATGGATTCCGCTGCATCAACGAATTGAAACTCGAAGAACCGTCGTTGCGCGAGACGCCTGAGTTCGTCTACCAGATCCTGCAGAACTATCTGCAGGTCGATGAAAGTTTGTTGGATGCCGAGGCGATGGAGGCGCGCGAGCGGGAGATTCGTGCGGGGGCGGAGCGGACTGCGGACGAGGCCTTGCGCAAGCGGTCGTTCACCTGGTTGCGGCGGATCGTCTTTCGACGCGTGCTGCGCAATGCCCGCAAAGGCGTCAGGAACCGCGAAAACATGCGATTCGCCCGGACTCGTATCTACGGCGTGCTGCGTGAACTGATCCAAGCCATGGGGCGGCATCTGGTCCGCGTCGATGTGCTGGACGACGCTTACGACATCTTCTATTTGACCATCGACGAGGTCTGGGACTATGTCAAAGGTACGGCCGTCACGACGGATCTGAGGGGTTTGGTTTCTTTGCGCCGCAAGGAATTCGACGGCTACCGAGCCATCGAAGCCGACGCGGCCGACGACCATTTCGAGACGTACGGCATCGTCTACGTCGGCAACCGCTTTCGCGAGATCCGGCCCGTGCAGGCGGCCGATGGCGATCTGGTCGGCACCGGCTGTTGCCCGGGCCAGGTCACCGCACCAGTACGCATCGTTCGCAGTCCCCGCGACGACCTGCAATTGAACGGCTGTATTCTGGTCGCCGCTCGCACCGATCCGGGCTGGGTCCCTTTGTATCCCGCCGTCAGCGGCATCCTGATTGAACGCGGCAGCATCCTCTCGCACTCGGCGATCGTCGCTCGCGAGATGGGCATCCCCGCCATCGTCGGCATCCCCGGCCTGCTGGAGCGAATAGAAGACGGCCAAATCGTCACCATGAACGGCCAAACCGGCATCATCCAAACCTGATCGCCCCGATCCAATACCATTCCAGAATTGATATCCAAGGACCAGTAAGCACCCGGCCAGGTATTTCTTGGTGGAATTGGCGGAAGGGGTCGGGAGTCGTTTTCGGG
>REEF01000974.1 GCA_007695205.1 Planctomycetaceae bacterium | reverse complement strand
TTTCTCGCGTACACCACTTCGCCGGTCGGACCTGTGCCTACAGTTTTTCGGGGGGCTTCGGTTTGTGGGGCTGATCGGGGGGGGCGCAGAAGCTTCTGCACGGATACACCAGCGACAGAAGAGAGGTTGGGGATGTCGACAAGCGGGGGCTTCTACCGCATGCTCGGGCTCGTTGTTCTGGCAGCATTCTTTGGCCCGGCATCGGTTTTCGCAGACAATTCGCCACGGCCCGATGTACCACGCGAGCATCCTCGATTGTTCGGTACTCGGGCCGAGCTTCAATCGTTGGCTGGAGCACGCCCCGAGGCTTATGCCCGCATGGCCACTGTCGCTCGCCGTGGCGACGCTGACGACCACAGCCTGATGATGTCGATGGCGTTGGTCGCAGCGATCGAAGACGATGCGCTGCTGGGCCGCCGCTGCCAGCAATTGGCCATGAAGTTCGTGGATGGTCCCATCCGCAAAGGGCATGTCCCGTTCGGTGCCGACCTGGCGCTATGTGCCGTCGCGTACGATCTGTGTCATCCCTGGTGGGACGAAGAAGACAAACAGAAGCTTTACGACTACGTGAACCGGACCGTCGATGCCAACGTCGATTCGGAAACCCACGTGTTCCATAACGGATGGTACGGCTACAAGAACTGGGGCATCGGTTTGGCGTGTTACGCGACCTACCACACGAATCCCCGAGCTCCGAAGATCCTCGCCGCGCTCGAACAAGATTATCGGTCGCGCGCGGCGCCGGCTTTGGAATTGGCCGGTGCCGGCGGCGGTTGGGCCGAAGGCTATTACGTCCATTACTGGCTGTACGAGTGGCTGCTGTTCTGCGAGGCAGCGCGGCGCTGCTCAAGTAACGACTGGATGGCCGCGGCACCGCAGTTCTATCGCCAGCGGGCCATCGCTGGCATGTTCGAGATGTATCCGGGGATCAGCCAATACGGATCGCGCCGACCGGCGCCGATGGGAGATGGCGGAGGACGGCGTTTCGGCGGCGATCGCGATAAGGCGCTCGCCGCACGGCGAATCCTGGTCGACCGGTTTCGCGACGACCCCGAACATCAGGCCGTCCACGCCTTTAACGAAAGGACGCCGCGTTCAAGTGTCGGAAACTATGCTTACAAGGATTTCTTGTGGCGAGATTCCACCATCCAATCCGGTGACCTGAGTCGCTTCCGGCTCTCCCACATCAGCCCCGGGCCGGGCTATGTCTATGCGCGCAGTTCATGGGACGACGACGCAACGTGGTTCTTCTTCAAGTGCGGCGACCGGTACACCGCGCACCAACACCTGGACGTCGGGCATTTTCTGATTTATAAGCACGCCGAGTTGGCAGGTGACGGCGGCCATTACGACGCCTTCGGCTCGACCCACGATGTCAATTATCACCTGCGTAGCATCGCTCACAACACGATCCTGGTCCACGATCCACGCGAAACGTGGCCGGCGATCCGAGGCGGGCGAGTTACCGGTAACGATGGCGGCCAACACCACGATTGGCCTCATCACAACGGCGCCGTAAGCGATCCACAGCAGTGGTTCCAAGGCCGCGAGCAATACGATATCGCCCAGTTGTTAGCCTTCGAGGACCATGGGCACTTTCTGTACGTCGCCGGTGATGCGACCCGGGCGTACTCGCCCGAAAAGCTGGACTACTTCACTCGCCAGATCGTCTTCCTGCGGCCCGATACGTTCATCGTGTTCGACCGCGTCAAGGCGAAGGACGCTGCCATGAAGAAGACGTGGCTGTTGCAGGCGATGGAGGTACCCAGCGGCGAGGCGCCCGAGCTGGTGATCACGAACGGTCCGGGCCGGTTGTTCGTCCAGACTCTGTTGCCCCCCGACGCCACCACGCAACTCTACTCGGGCGACGAACTGTACTCCTACGGCAACCGACATTATCCACCCTCGCGCGACACGGGGCCCGCACCGAAATGCCGGATCGAAGTCTCGCCCTCCAAGCCATCGCAAACCGATTTCTTCCTCCACGTGCTGACTGCGACCGACGCGGATACCGATGCGGTACCTCGAGCGGTCGTCGCCGACAGCCCGCTGGAAACGATCGTTACCGTCGGGGCGGTACGCGTCGCTCTGGCCAAAGACCGCGTGGCCGCCCGCATGGCAGTTGATGGCCGTTGGACCGTCCTGGGAGAACATCCTGATGGATGAAAAACGTCGGGCGACTGTTCAGTTGCCTGATGGCAGAGCGGTGTTCGATGCGTCGATCCCGTCCAGCATTACCTGCACGTCGGATCGGCGGCTCTCGGGCGTGACCTTCAGCTGCTTGAGTTGCCCGTCGTGGTAGATCCCTTGGATCGTGGTTTGGTGGGGGGCGTGCAGTTTGAAACTCACGTTCCAATCGGCGGGCCAGGCGGGAAACAGCCAGATCTGGTCGCCTTCGGCCTGGAGCAGCATTCGCTGCAGGGCTTTCATCAGATTCCCGCCATGATCCTGATCGGGGATCCAATCGTGGTTGGGGCCCCAGAAAGCCGGGAAGCGGCTGCCAGGATGCTTTCGCTTGGCTCGCCCGACCAGCAGCCGAACGGCCTCGTCTGTCAAGCCCAGGTAGGCGGCTTGCGTGTCGTCTTGCGACCAGCCGGTATTGCCTCGAGCCACACGGTGCTGGAAGGTCCGCCGACCGATGTCCAGGTCGGGCTTGCCCACACCGAACCGTCGGAATGGGAAGACGGCATACAGTTCCGGGTTCTCCGAGTTGCCTCGGCCGGCGAACGATTGTTCCGCACCCAGGACCCGTTGCTCTCCCTCGTCGCCCGTCATTGGCAACGGCGGGAGGGCTTGGCGGAGCTGCGTCCAGAATTCGCGCTGTGATTCGCTCGTCAGGCGCTCGGGTAGATCGAGCAGCTTGCCGAGCACCCAACCCAGGCCGGCGATGTCGGTGGCGGGGTTCTTGGCGTCTTGCAGCGTCTCCAGAGCTTGCGCCGGATAGATGATCAACTGGCCTTCGTCGTTGCGTTGATAATGCTGGTCCCAAAACGTCAGTAGCGGCTCGCTCATGGGCAGCAGATGATCCTGGAGGAATTGCGCATCGCCCGTATACTCGTAATAGTCCCACATCATGGCCATCAGCTCCAAGGATGCGGTGTACTCGCGACGGATGAAACGGTTGGTCAGTTCGCCGACCGGCAGATCGCCTCGGTCCCATCCATAGTTGGCGTTGACAAACATTCCCCAGAAATACATGGTCTCGGGGAAAAATGCTCCCTCGTGTTCAAACCAGACCTGCGTCCGGTATTCGGCCAGTGGCAAGGTGGATTCGTACAAGCGGAACAGGGGCGGCAGCAGGTCGAAGTCGCCGCTGGCCAGCATGGGCCAGTAGGGCAAACGCGTGTTCTGCCACCAATACGGTCCGCCCCAGCGGCGGTAATCGGGATCGAAGCCAGCCATGTCGACGGTGAACAGCGAGCCGTTAAACTTGATCGGATGGGCGCCGCGTCCAGCACACGCATTGATCCATCGCTGGAGCTGATAGCCTCGCGCAACGATGTGGGTATCGCTGGACCGCTGCGGCTCCTCGTCGGACGGCGGTTGTACGCTCTTGCCATCGATATACAGCCGCTGCGTGCCGTCGGCCTGGTCCACGACGGCTGCTACATGCGTCCACCGCTTGGCGGGCAAGGCCTCGGGGATGCGCAGTTGTTCTCGGCCGACCACCAACCGCAGACTGTTGCCGGGATAGGTGTCCAGCAGAAACCCATCCGGCCCGCCTGGGGTCACCGAGTCCACGATCCGGGCTCCGCTGCCGGGCAAGGCATTGGGCCGAACCCAAGCTTCCACGGTCCACGAACGATCAGGCCTCAACCGGTCCGCAGCCAACAACTCGATTCCCAGTTCGGGCTGGGCCCAACTGCCGAGCAATCCTGGCAGATCGCGAAACGCCTCTTTCGAGTCGGCTGCCCAACCGGCGATCTCGGCCTCGGTGGCCGCCCGCTCCAGCACGCTCACTCGACCGATCTCGCCCGAAAACCGATGCCGCCCGGCTTGGTCGCGTCCCAGAACCACGGGATGCACCAGGCGGTCGGGCAGGTTCTGTCGAGTCGAGTCGCCGCTGAGATAGATCCAGCTACGGTCCCAGAATTGCTTCCACCAATCGCGGTGAGCGGCTCGTGCTGTTTCCAACGGTACCTGTCGGCCGGCTGCGGCTTGCGTTTCCAATTGTGCAAGCCACCCTACAACGCTTGGCGTCTGCGCCGTGTGCAAGTGGATGTTCAGCACGAAACGTTCTTGGGGACGGTCCGAGCGGAGTTGTTGGCTTCCCGCGTTTCGCAGCCCATCGCCTTCGATCAGCCCGCCGAATGTCCGGTACAGCAAGGGATCCTCCAAGCGTTCGATCAAGCCTTCCAGCCCCTGGTACCGCAAGTTATCGGCCCAGATCGACCGTTCGTTGCGGTGGTACCAGACGATGCGATCGGTCTGATCCGGCAAGACCGTATCGGGATAGCAGATGATCGGTTCGGGTCCGCCATGCAATCCGTAAGCGCTGTGCGTTTCTTGACCTTTGAGTTCGCGTTCAGCAGTGCGCCACACTTCCAGCGACGTCAGTAAATGCCGCGGCATATGGCTTTCGGCCTCGATCCGGACCACCGGATGATGTGCATCGACCCACACTCGCAGTTGCGTCGCTTCGTCGCCCTGGCCGAAGCGAACCGTCATTTCGCCCTGGTTCAGTCGCAAGTGCTGTTCGAACGGGACGTCGTTGCCCCAGGGATTCGGGTCCAATTGAATGCGCACTCGGCCCAATTTCAGCAGGCGGCAGTTTTCACTCCAAGCATCGGTCTTGCTCAACAGCAGGACGAGATCGCCGCTTGGTTCGACCCAAGCATTCACCCCCAAGTCGCCATTGCCCAGCGGCATCGAACCTGTCGAGCCGTCGCTAGGCGAATCCCAAACCACGTCGTAGTC
>REEF01000972.1 GCA_007695205.1 Planctomycetaceae bacterium | reverse complement strand
CGACATCATAGATCACCAATTTTGCCACGCCCGCAATCCTCCTTTGTAGACAACGGTGAACGTTTAGCCGCCGTGAAGCCATCTCGTATGCCTTCACACGCCGCTCACGGCAGCTCAGATTCTGTGGGCTTTCTAAGTTAGTCCGCAGCGGCCACCATCGACCGAACATTCTGACAGACCATGTATCATGGCCCTTTGGAAAGCAAGCCGTGTGCCAAGCAGGAATTTCACGGAGTAAGTACTTGCAGTTCCGTCACTTACGACGAAAACCGTAGGGGCCGTCCAAGTCAGTCAGCCCGCCGGATCGTAGAAGCATGCCATTTTGGCAGATGAATTGGCTTGGCAAGTCGACGGCATTGGCCAACAGGCGTCCGCGCTGTGACCGGGCATCCTGGGATGCCAGGGCGTTTATCTTCGAAGAACCTCTTCCACCGTGTCCGGTTCCGATGGTATCATAGGACGGGTTATCGGAGCGTGCCGTAGACGCTCGGTCTTTTTGGGAAAGCGATGGAGCATGGCGAAAAATAAAGAGAAAGAAGAAGCCTTCGAGGTAGAAGGTACGGTTGTCCAAGCATTGGCCAACACGCGGTTTCGAGTCCAGTTGAACACGGGAAACGAGGTCCTGGCCCATGTCGCAGGCAAGATCCGCAAGAATTTTATTCGAATCGTCCCTGGCGATAAGGTTCGCGTCGAACTTTCGCCATACGACCTGACCAAAGGTCGGATCATCTACCGCGACCGCTAGCAGCCCGCATTTCGCCCGTCCTTCCGCTCGCCCCGCCAATCTCCTACGGCATGCCTCTTTTACGCACCCACGGCGTGCGACTCGACCGTGAAATACCTGGCTGGGTGTCTGCTGGCCCGTCGTCTTTCGGGGCGATCTATTTTTGCGTAAACTAACGAAACGCATCGCGGGTAATACCATGTGATGGTGGCTCGTGACCGCGCTCGGTCGTTCGATGTCGTTCGGCGGCGTGGCCGTTACTATTTTCCCAGTTGGAAACAAGGAGTTGTTGATCGTGTCTACATCAGTTCATCGATTGTTGACGTGTGTGCTGGCTTTAGGACTGTTGTCCAGCCCCGTAGCCAGTGCTTGGACGCAGGCGGCCGAGGCGAAGGGTATCCGCCCGGTGATGGTGGTATCGATAGCCAACAGTGACAAAATCCTAGGGGATATCGGGTTTTTGACCGAGACAGCGGGAGCCGGGGATATCGGCCGGCTGGTGGCTTTGATGGCGGCTCCCTACACGGCCGGTCTGGATAAGACGAAGCCGGCCGGGGCCTACTTGCCCGCCGAGGGTCTCGAGCGGATGGATGTCATCGGTTTCGTTGGCGTCCGAGATCTCGATCTGCTGCTAAGCATCCTCCAGGATCAGTTCGGCCAGCCCCGTGATGCGGGGGACGGCGTGAAGGAATTGGGCACCGACCAGGGTCAATCGGTATTCCTGAAGGAAGTGGAAGGCTGGGCCTTTTTCGCTCCCCGCAAGGCGCTGCTGAGCGACCTGCCCCGGAACCCCGCCAGGCTGCTGGGCGACATGCCAGAGAACTACACGTTGGCGGTCCGGCTGAATGTGAACAACATTCCGGCGGAAATGCGACAAATGGCGGTTCAGCAGTTGCGAGTGGGTTTCGAGGAGGGTTTGCGGGGTCAGCCGCTGGACGAGCAACAAGCCCAGTTGGCCCGGGATATGGGCGAAAGCTGGATGGAATCGATCGTCTCGCTGGTCGACGACTCCCAGCACGTGACCATCGGCTGGCAAGTCGATGCTCAGGAAAAAAGCACGCACCTGGACATCAGCGTGACGGCCCAGCCCAAAACGCAACTGGCCCAAGACATGGGTCAAGTACGTGAGTCCTCGTCTGCGTTCTCTGGGGTTCTGCACCCCGGTGCAGCGGCCGGCATGCTGGTCGCGTCGCCTTACACCGAATCGGACATCAAACAGACCTTGGCGCTGATCGAATTGGCCCGTGCCGAAGCGATGAAGGGACTGGACGCCGACCAGGGCTTGACCAGCCCCGAGGAACGCGAGGTGGCCAAAAAGATCGTTGGCGACCTGCTGGATCTGGCCAAAGAGACGATCGAGGCGGGCAAGATGGATCTGGGCGGTTGCCTGGTGCTGATGCCCGAGGCATTGACGGCCGTGCTTGGCGGTTTTGTCAGTGATGGTAACAAGCTGGCGGCGACCGTCCAGGAGCTGCACGCTTTTGCCAAGACGAAGGACGCACGTACGCCCAACGTGAACTTCAACGCCGCGACGCATCGCGGTGTAACCTTCCATACTGCGTCGATCCCCCTGCCAAGCGATGCCGATGCCATCGCACGCAAGGTGCTGGGCAATCCGATGGAAGTGGTCATTGGGACCGGCGAGACCAGCGTTTATCTGGCGCTTGGCAAGGACGCTCAAAGGATGCTGGTCGAAATCATCGACACCTCGGCCGAACAAGCCGATACCCTGGTTCCGCCTTCGCAACTATGGATCGCTTTGACGCCCATCTTGGAGTTCGTGGCTTCGGTCGACGATAACCCGGTCATCCGCTCGCTGCTGATGACGCTGAAAGCCACCGAAGGCAAGGACCGCATCGCGATGACCGTGCTGCCCATTCCGCGAGGCATGACGGTGCGCATCAGCTTGGATGCCGGTGTGATCACGATGGTCGGCGAAGGCGTTCGCGAACTGGCTCCGTTGTTGCAGAACCTGAGTTTTTGATCGGCGCGCCGGCGTTCGCCGTAACGAACGCCGCAGCCCGCTTCTTCCAAGGCGTCATCCGTTGCGGATGACGCCTTGTTCTCCATCGTTGCGCCGCGCTCTCCTCGTTAAGCTGCTGCTTGCCGGAACCTTTGACAATGCCTGATTCCAAGTGTTCTTTCCCCTCGATCCGAACCGAAATCGCCGGTTTACCCATCTCCCAATTGGTTGCCTGTTACGAGACGCCGGTCTACGTTTATGACGCAGCCGCTATCGAACAGCGTATCGAGGATCTGCAAGCGTTCGATGTGATCCGCTATGCGCAGAAGGCCAATTCGAACCTGGCGATCCTGGACCTGATACGCCGTCGCGGATGTGTGGTCGATGCGGTCAGTGCCGGGGAAATCGAGCGAGCGTTGGCCGTGGGGTTCTCGCCGCACGGGGATCCGCCGCCGATCGTCTACACGGCCGACATCTTCGATCAGGAATCCTTCGAGCTGGTGTTGAAGCACGACCTGCATGTTAATTGCGGTTCGCCCGACATGATCGATCAATTGGGCCAAGTCGCGCCGGGACGCAATATCACGTTGCGGATCAATCCCGGATTCGGGCACGGTCACAGCCAGAAAACCAACACCGGCGGCCAGCAGTCCAAGCATGGCATCTGGCACGAGCAATTGCCGGATTGCCTGCTGCGGGCCGATCGCCACGGTCTGGGCGTCACCGGCATCCACATGCACATCGGATCGGGGACCGACCTGGAACATCTGGCACAGGTCTGCGGTGCTCTGCAGCAGGCAGCAGGTACGGTCGGCCGGACGATCACCTCGATCAGTGCCGGCGGCGGACTGCCCGTACCTTACCGTTCAGGCGAAGAGTACGTACCCGTGGATGCCTATTTCAATTTCTGGGACCAGACGCGGAAACTCCTGGAGCAACAGTTCGGTCATGCCGTCTCGCTGGAGATCGAACCCGGTCGTTACCTGGTCGCCGAATGTGGTTATTTGATCGCGGAGATCCGAGCGGTCAAACGCATGGGCGACAACATGTTCTACCTGGTCGATGCCGGCTTCAACAACCTGGCTCGGCCCATCCTCTACGGCGCCTACCACCCGATGTCGATCGCTCCCGCCGATGGAAATACGAAACGTGAGGAGATCGAGGTGGTCGTCGGCGGTCCGCTCTGCGAATCGGGCGATATTTTCACCCAGGAGGAAGGCGGTTTCGTCTGCCGACGCCGCTTGCCCATCGCAGGCGTCGGCGACTATCTGGTGCTGGAAGTAGCCGGCGCGTACGGTTTCGTCATGGGCTCGAATTACAACTCGAAACCCCTGGCTGCCGAAGTCCTCGTGCGGGACGGTCAAGCTCATCTGGTGCGCAGCCGCCAGACGTTCGAAGACCTGATCCGCGGGGAACGAATCCCCAGCTCACGCCCCGCCCCATGATGAAAAGGGGCGATGATGAAAAGGGACGGGGCAATACCATTCGGCCCGAAAGTTGCCTTCTCTTCGCCCGCGATCTGACCGAAATTTATTTCTACTTTGGCCCGCCGCTAGCTAGCCCATTTCGCCCATCGGAACAACTCTGTCAAGAATCAAGAAAAGAAGAGGCGGGGCTTTGACGCGCCAGACACACGTTGGCAAGCTGAACGGTCAGGGGCAAGGCAAACCATTCCGCGAACAGGCGTCAAAGACCCCGCCAGATGGATCGATCTCGAATCTTCACAAAAACATCGATCCCATCATCCCTTTCTAGCATACGCTGCGCCAAAACAATCTTCCTCCCGAAAAGATCGGGAGGGTTGTCGGCGCAAATCATTCTGAAATAATAACTTACAGCAGGTCACGTCCGTCGTTCATCCGTCCGGTTGCCTTCTAATGATTCCACCGATACTGCCGTTTGAGCGGTTTCGCCGTATCGTTTTAGAACAGAAAAAGACACCAGGCGTATCGTTTTGGCTCACGTGACGTTTTCGAGGGCGAATGTCCTGTATCAAACCAAGCGGCAACAAACTCCGTAACTACCTCAGGGGGATGATCGGACCGTGGTGGGCGAGTAGAATGAGGCCTCTTCGATCGACGGCACCGACATTTGATGGCAACCAGCGACGGTAACGAAAACCATGATCCATCCGTTTTTACATCCGACATGTCTTGCACCAGCCAGGTCGAGCGGGCTGCAGATACCAAACTATGGCCCCCCGGTCGTGTTGGCCGCGGTCTTTCGCAAAGCGATGTTGCTGGCG
>REEF01000780.1 GCA_007695205.1 Planctomycetaceae bacterium | reverse complement strand
TGTCGCCGTGGTGGGTGTCAAAGGTCGTGGCGGTAGCCATCTGAACGCGTTTGCCAGAGCACTACCGGCGACAAGGTGGGGGTGATCTTCTACGGCACCGACGGCTATCTGGTCCAGCGGACCTACAGCGAGTGCATCGCGTACGACGTGAACATGAAACGGCGTCGACTTGGCCAAATACCTCATCTCCATGGGCGCGTCTCTGGAGTTTGATCCGGACCAGGAGATCTTCCCCCATTCGTCCGAGGCGACCGCGATGGTCTCTCGCGAGTACCGCGAAGGCTTTGTCTGCCCGACAGCCGAACACGTGTAGTGCATCGTCCAGGCTAAGGGCCCGCGCAGGAATAATCCGTGCAATTCAAAAGTAGTAGGCACACTCCGTGTGCCGTAACCCGCGAACGAAGCACTCCGTGTGCCGTAAACAGCGGACGGCACACGGAGTGTGCCTGCTACATCGCCCGTGGCATTTGCCGGGCGTTACAGCAGGTGTCGAGCTTTGATTTCCAGGTACTGGTTGACCAGCGGGGCGGTCATTTCTTCGGGGAATACGTCCAGCGAAAGCACGCCCTTGTGCTGCAGGTCGGTCAGGACCTGGTGCCGCCAGTTCAGGATGTGTGCGGCGGCCGCCGCCCGATATAGGGCCGCGCCCTGCGGTTGGGGGTCCGCAGCGGCGTCGAACAACTGGTGGTCACGCATCAGGATGCCCAGCGGAAGGTGGCGGCCGACCAGCGTGCTGAGATAACGTTCGATCTGGTGAGCGTTCACTTCGTCGATGACATTGGTCATCAACACGACCAGCGACCGCTTCTTGCAGTGCGATGCCAGATGAAAGAACGCCTGGTCATAGCGTGATTCCACCAGTTGAGGAAACCGGTTGAACGACGCGTGCAGCAGACGATTCATCTGGCTCATCCCGCCGCGCGGCGGGACAAAATTATGGATCTCGTCGGAAAAACAGATCAGCCCGACGGAATCGCCTTTTTGCAACGCGACGTAGCTGAGCATCAGCATGGCATTCAGCGAATGGTCCAGCAGGCTGAGCCCGGCGGCCTGGTTGGTCATCATCCGCCCGCAGTCCAACAGAAAGATGATCCGCTGACTCTGGCTGGTCTGATAGTCCTTGACGGTCAGCTTGTTGCGCCGCGCGGTCGTGCGCCAGTCGATGTGCTTGTAGTTGTCGTCCGGCGTGTAATCGCGTAACCGTTCGAAGTCATGGTCCTGGCCCACCCGTCGCATGCGCCGCACTCCCATGAGACTCAACCGATTGGTCCGAGCCAAAATGGCGTATTCGCTTAATTGCTTCATGTCCGGATAGACGTGCAGCACGGACGACGCAGGATAGGTCAAGTACCGCTGCCACAATCCCAAACGGCTGCGGACCCGCAGGTAGACGTGTTCCATCGAGAACGAACCGCGGCGGCTGGCACGAATTTCGTAATGCAGCGTCACGCGGCTGCGCGGCGGCAAACGCCGCACCAATTCATCGGGCGTGGCGGTGAACTCCTGAGGCACATCGTCGCGGATCGCCATATGCCAACTGCGTGCCGAACGGTTGACGATCGTCACGGTGACCGGGTGCCGTTGCTGGATCGATACGATCCGCAACGTCGAACGTTCGGCATGCAACGATCGGGCCGATGGTAAGGTGATCAGATCAGCGACGGCGGCGACCAGCAGAGCCACATCGATCGTCACCACCACCAGAAAGATCTCCGGCCAGAACAGCGTGCCCATCGAAAGCACGGCCGGGGCGATCAACAACACGACCAGGGGCGTGTGGGGATAGATCTGTCTCCAGTACGCGAGCAACGCCAAGGGCGTCAGCAGCAGCGCCAGCATCAGCCACGGAAGCGACTGCAACCAGACCGCGCTGTCCAGCAACCAGGGAAACCACGCGTCCACAGCCCTATCCTCTACAACCGGGGAACTTCGACCGAGCGGATCAATTCCGTCAACAACTCATCGACGTCCCGCCCCTCGACCTCCGCTTCGGCCGTCAAAATCACTCGATGACGCAATGCGGCTCGCGCCAGTTGCACGACGTCGTCGGGCACGGCATAGTCGCGGCCGGCAAAGGCCGCCAACGTTCGCGCCGCTTGCATCAGGGCGATCCCGGCTCGAGGCGACGCGCCCATGTGGAACTGCGGCCAGCGACGCGTCAGACGCACAAGCTGGTTGATATAGTCGATCAGCCGCCCGTCCACCCGGATATCGCTGCTGCCGCGGGTGATCCGCATGATCTCCTCGGGGTTCGTGACGGGCGAGATCTGCGACATCAACCGCTGGTTCAGATCGATCTGCAGGCTGTGCATCTCCAGAATCCTGGCCTCATCCTCCGCCTGCGGGTAATCGGCGACCAACTTGAACATGAACCGGTCCAACTGGGCCTCCGGCAGGTTGTAAGTGCCCTCGGATTCGATCGGATTCTGAGTCGCCATGACCAGAAAGGGCCGGTTCAATTCGTGGCTCTTCCCATCGACGGTCACCCGATACTCCTGCATGATCTCCAGCAAGGCCGCGTGCGTCTTGGCCGGGGACCGATTGATCTCGTCGGCCAGCAGCAACTGAGTGAAAACGGGTCCGGGCCGGAAGCGGAATTCCTGCTGCTTCAAATCGAAGATCGGTGCCCCCGTGATGTCCGACGGCATCAGGTCGGCCGTGAACTGGATACGCCCGAATTCGCAGCCCAGCACCCGACCCAACACGCGGACAAACAGCGTCTTGCCCAACCCGGGGACGCTTTCGATCAAGATATGCCCGCTGGAGAACAGGGCCACCAACGATCCCAAAACCAGTTCGTGTTGGCCGATGTACACCTTCGAGATCTCGTCGGTGATCCGCTGGAACAGACGGCCCGTTTCCGTGTTGCTGCCCGCCGAGGGTAACCGCTGGGCTTCGGAGATCACCTGGGCCGTCGCTGGCGGGGAGGGACGGTTCGCGTGCGACTGGCCCGAATCGTGCCCGACGATCGTCGCCGGCGCCAACTCGGCGGAGTCCTCGGTCGACCCGGGCGGCGGTTGTGGGCTGGGATCGGGGATGGTCTGGACGAAAGCACACTGAGGACATCGCGCCTTACGGCCGACCAGCACCGACGGCACCTTCAGGATGCGACCGCAATTGCCGCAGGGAAATTCGATTTCGTTGGCCGTGGAGGATATCGCAGGGGTACCATCATGAAAGCCTGTGTCGGACATAAGCAATTCTCGAAACCGCAAGAGCCAGCGCGGACCAAATCACACAATTTGGCCATCTTAACACCAAGGCTGCAAAAAAGGTAGGACGGATTGCCAATCCGTCCTAATTCTTATGCAACGTTGGGGTTATGTCGGCGACACGGCCGCCCGTCCGCCACGCACGTGCGCCCCTGGGCGTCTGGAGGGATGCGTTGCAGGCCCGGGGGTTGGGGGTTAAAATTGCGACCCGTTTGTCGATTCTCGCATATCCTGTTGTGGAAAGTTGTTCATGGCGATCACTGGCGACCAGCTCGTCGCGCTGATGATTCATTTGTGCTGGCTCTCTGTGTTGTTATTGGTCGGCAAAGTGATCCGAGCCCGATTGCGTTTCCTGCAACGGCTGTTCTTGCCTGCATCGATCCTGGGCGGATTCATCGGCTTGGCGCTTGGTCCGTACGTCCTGGGCGCCTTGGGCATCCAGATCATGCCGCCAGAGATGCTGACCACCTGGGCGGCACTGCCGGGCATCCTGATCAATGTCGTATTTGCCTGCCTCTTTCTCGGGATGATGATCCCTGGTCCCGCGACGATTTGGCGTGAGGGCGGTCCACAATTCTGTTATGGTTGGACGGTGGGGATGGGGCAGTACATGGTGGGCGTGGGACTGTCCGTCGTCTTGTTGGCTCCCGTATTCGGTGTGCCCGCCTTTTTTGGTTGCCTGTTGGAGATCGGCTTTTCTGGGGGACATGGGACGGCAGCCGGGATGCGAGAAGCGTTTACGGAACTCGGATTCGAAGCCGGTTCGGACCTGGGGCTGATGTCGGCCACCATCGGGATTGTCTCGGCAGTCGTGTTCGGGATGATCATGATCAACCTGGCCGCTCGCCGTGGCTATACCCAAGTGATCACCTCGCCGGATCGAATTCCCGAAGCGACGCTCAGCGGTCTGATCCCCGAAGGCCAGCGCCGCGCGACCGGTCGCATCACCGTTGCTCCCAACGCGATCGACCCGTTAGCCTTCCACCTGGCCATCGTCGGTTTGGCGATTCTGATCGGCTGGAGCTTGCTGGCCGCGCTGCAAAACATCAGCGCCAGGATGGAGCCGGATCTGTTCCGCAGTTTCCCGCTGTTTCCCCTGGCGATGTTGGGCGGGCTGATCATCCAGGTGGTGGCTTTGAAGGTCGGCTTGTCGACCTACTTCGACCGAGCGACCTTTTCCCGCATCCTGGGGTTTGCTTTGGACTTCTTGGTGGTGGCAGCCATCTCGTCGATCCGTCTGGATGTGTTCTTGGCCTTCTTCTGGCCCTTTGTGATCCTAATGGTCTGCGGGTTGGGTTGGATCATTTTTGCCACCTGGTTCATCGCCCCGCGGATGTTGCCGGATGCTTGGTTCGAGCGATCGATCACCGAGTATGGCATGCAGACCGGGGTCACCGCGATGGGCCTGCTGTTGCTGCGCGTGGCCGATCCGCATTTCGAGACACCGGCAGCCAAAGCGTTCGGGTTCAAGCAGATCGTCTACGAGCCGTTTATGGGCGGCGGCTTCATCACGGCGGCGGCCCCCATCCTGATCCACCACTACGGCGCCGGACTCTCGCTGGCCGTGGGGGCTGGCTCCATGCTGCTGGTACTGGGGATCGCAGGCGGGTCGGGATGGATTTCCCGGACTCGACCACCGAAGCGTTCCCATTAAGCACCCGGCCATATGTTTCTTGGTGGAATCGGGCGGAAGGGGTCGGGAGTCGTTTTAGGGTGAGCCGCTT
>REEF01000536.1 GCA_007695205.1 Planctomycetaceae bacterium | reverse complement strand
GGAAAATGCCTGTCCTTTTGTTAGCGGGTGTTGGGGGCGGTCAGACGGGAACCGCAGTAGGCGCCCAGGGCCATGCAGGCGAACCCGACGAAGGGCCAGGCAAAGAAGAACTTTCGGGACATGTCGTCGGGAACGGCCAGCAGCAGGGGCACGCAAAGCGAGACGGCGACGATGATTCCGACCAGGGCGCCCGCGATCATGCCGGACAATCGACGGCCCAGCATGCTTCTGTCGAAGTAGGGTGGTTCGATCTCCAAGTTCGCATCCGCTGCGTCTCGCGCGGGAGCGGCCAAAGCTCGATAGAGCTCCACAGCTTGATGCAAGAATGCTTCGCGCTGCGCGGCGGGGATGATCTTGCCTTGCTGCCAGAAGGCAACATGCGTCCCGCACGATTCGACCGTCCAGCCTCGACTTTCACCAAATTGGCGGAGCGTATGCATGGTGAACCGATCCGACAACTCGACTCGCTCTGCCGGCTCGGTGCCCATTCGCAGCCCCAGTGCCAGCCCGGCCATCTCGGCGATCCGCTCGGCCAAACCCACGAAGACTCGATAGCGACGATTGAATCGCACCAGCGCTGTTCGATCCAGTTCCAGCGTGCTGTCCGGATCGCGAAACCGAAAACGGGCTCCGCGACAGCCCAGCAGGTCCCATGTCCAGGTCGCCATGCTTCGTGGATGGATCTCGAACAGGGGCCAACTGCCCGTAGGCGTGGTAAAGATGACCACGGTGTGGCTGGTGGAATAGCCGGGCTGGCTGCCCGATTGTGCAGCGGTGCGGCGCGAGGTGGTCAGGTCGACCATCTGCAGGTTCACGCCTTCGAACGGGCCGTACAGTCGGTTTTCGCCCACCGCCCAGTTTGCCAAGACACGTAGCGGGACATTATCGCCCAGATCTTCCGGGACTGCGGTCGAGGCGAATCGCAACCGCAACCGATCCGCTGTGTCGGCCAGCGTTTTTTCACGACGTTGTGGGGGATAAACGGCCGCCTGCAACGCTCCTAACGCGGCACCCAGCAGCGCGCAGACGGGCAGGCTGGAGATGGGCCACAGATGCTGTTCCAGACGGCCAGGTTGCGCTTGGCCGGGCATCCCGTTCAGCACTAGCCATAACAGGCTGGCGGCCAATCCGCCGCCAATCGCCATCAACAAAACTCGTGGAATCAACAATATGGTCTCTTTGATCGGTTCAATGGGTTACCCGAACGGTTGACGATGCCTAGGGTTGGACTGTCGATGGCAAGCTGGTCGGTTGCAGCCGTTCGATCACCGTACAGCCACAAGCGTCGCTCCACACGTTGACGCCGGTGCGACACATGTCCAACACGCGATCGACGGCCAGGATAATGCCTTGCATTTCGATCGGCAGTCCAACAGATTGTAGGATGATGACCATCATCACCAGTCCTGCGTGGGGGATGCCTGCGGTGCCGATACTGGCTAACAAAGCGGTGAACAGGACGATGATCTGCTGGGCCAGCGGCAGGTTGAATCCGTGGTGTAGTTGGCCGATATAGACGACCGCCACGGCCTGGTAGATCGCGGTGCCGTCCATATTGAGGGTCGCGCCCAGCGGCAGCACAAACGATCCGACTCGATGGCTGATCCCGGCCCGCTGCTGGACGTTGGTCAGTGTCAGCGGCAGGGCGCTGTTGCTGGAAGCCGAGCTGAACGCGGTCAGCAATGCGGGGCTCATCGCCCGAGCGAATCTGCCGGGGTGCCTGCGGCCGATGAACCAGACGATGACGGGCAGGATGACAAGGGCGTGTACGCCCAGGGCGGCCAACACGGTGGTCATGTACCAGGCCAGCGATCGGAATACCTCCCAGCCTTGGGTTGCGGTGACGTACAGCATCAGGAACAGCACGCCTGCCGGGCAGAGCCGGATGATGGCCATGGTCATGCTCATCAGCACTGCCAGAGCCGCTTCGAACAACGGGCGCAGCACTTCGGCAGGACGTCCTCCGACCAATAGGGTAAAGATGCCGAACAGCAGGCTGAACGAGATGATCGACAGGAAATGACCTTCGGCCAGCGCACCGAACGGGTTGGTCGGGATCATCGCTTCAAGCTGCGTCAGTAGAATTTCGGCCAGATTCCCGGCAATCATTGTCGTTTCGCCCTCGAAAGCCGTCTGCGGACTGCCGTGCATGCCGGGCTGGATCAGGTTGACCATCAGCAGACCGACCAGGATGGCCAACAAGGTGGTGGCGATAAAGTAGGCCAGCGTGCCCAGGAACATGCGTCCGAGTTGTTCGGCGCGATCCAGGCCCAGCACGCCGGTGACCAGCGATGTCACGATCAGGGGCACGGCCACCATCTGCAGCATGCGGAGGAACAGGCCGCCCAGCCGCCGGGAGCCGTCGCCCACCCATCGCGCCCACGAGCGGCCATGGCGTTGGAAGTCTTGGAACCGTTGCGGTTCGGCCTGGCGCAGCGATTCCAGCGAAGCGAACGATTGCGGCTGGCGTCGAGACGGATCGACCACCCATCGACGGACGGTGCCATCCTGGTCAACCTGGCGGATCTCGATGCGGTTGGTCGAGTCAAAGAATTCGACGGACCGAATCCCCGCGGGCAGCCGGTCCTCGGGCAGGCTCGAGCGACGCTGGCTGACAGTGGCGCTGAGCATCAGCCCTGCGATGGCACCGAGCAACATGCCGGCGAGGATCTGCCAGTGCAGCGGGATCGATGTCATTCGCTGGCCATGATTCCCTGGGGAGCCGGAGTTAGAACCCGATGCCTGTCGCTCGTGTGCGGACGCGGCACAGGAACGAATCGGCCGTGATGAACAGTGTCTTTCCATCCTCGCCGAACGTGCAATTCGACGTCCGTTGGCCGGTGTTCAACCGACCTAGCAATCGGCCTTCGGGAGTCAGGATCAGGATCCCGCCGGGACCGCTGGCCCACAGGTTGCCCTGCTGGTCGACGGCCAGGCCATCGGGCAGACCGGGCCGTCTGCCGACCCACTTCGTGGCATCGAACAGCACGCGTCCGGTGCCCAGCGTGCCATCTTCCTGGATGGGAAAAGCCATCCAGATCGCCGCTTTCGGATCGGACTGGGCGACGTACAGGGTCTTCTCGTCCGGCGACAACGCGATGCCGTTGGGACGTGGCAACTGGTCGGTCAGCAGGGTCAGTTCCCCGTCGCGGGTCAATCGGTAGACGCCGCAAAAATCCAGTTCGCGTCGCGGGTCGTCCCAGCGGTTGGGCAGTCCGTACGGCGGGTCGGTGAAGTACAGATCGCCGTTGGACATGTAGACCGCATCGTTGGGGCTATTCAGTCGTTTCCCTTGGTAGTTGTCCACCAGAGTCCGTTTGCCGCCGTCTTCGGTCAGCACCGCGATACGGCGATCCCCATGTTCGCACAACACGAGCCGTCCTTGGGGATCCAGCAGCAGGCCGTTGCTGCCGGGTTCCAACCCGTAGAACACGCGGCCCGTGTAGCCCGACGGTTGCAGAAACAGGCGGATCCCCTGTCCTTCCCGCCACTGGAAGACGGTGTTTCGGGGGATGTCCGAGAACAGCAGATAGCCTCCTTGGGCCTCGGGCACCCAGACGGGTCCTTCGGTCCAAGTGAATCCCCGGGCCAGGATTTCGATCTGGGCATCTTCATCCAGCAGTTGATCCATGGCCGGATCCAGACGTTCGATCTCACCCAGCGTTTCAGCCGCCGGGCTCGAACTGCCTCCGATCCAGGTGCCCAGGCTGACGATCATTCCTGCAGCGATCGCGCCGGCCCATCCCCTCGGGTTGCGATTGGATCTCATCGAGAACTCCCTTGCATTCAACTCAACACAGCAACGCAGATCGACGATCACCTATCGCCGCAACGGTTGCTGATGGATCGTATCATTATCACGAATCTCAAAACGCGTTGCCGATCCGCGAGCGGATGGCATCAGCAGATCATCGGGGCGGCTGGATACTTGGCCATCAAGCTCAGCGTTTCGTCGATCTGCTCGGGATTCATGGCCCCGACGGTGATCGCGTCCAGCATGCCCAGTTCCTGGGCAAAGCGGATGCATTCGTCCTTGTGGTCGGCCAGGGTGCCTTCGCCATAGATCTTCATCCCGATCACGGCTTTGCCATTCTCTTTTGTCTTACGCAAGACACGAACCACATCATCGACCGGGCCGTCCATCTTGGCACCGCGAGGATTGATCCGAGCCAGCAAGACGTCGACCCACGGACATTCGGCAGCCACTTCCATGGCCTCGAAATTGTGGCAAGATACGCCCAACGCCTTGACGTGTCCCTTGTCTTTCGCCTCGGATAACGCATCCATGTAGGGCGCCAATTGCTTCGTCCACAGGGGTGTGGTCGCACAATGCAGCAGGACCATGTCGATATAGTCCGTGTTCAATTCGTGCCGGAACCGGTCCACTGTCGTACGAGCGATGTTCTTGGCGTGCGCCGGAGCCACCGGCTCGACCGGACCATCGTATCGCCACCATAGTTTGGTCATGATGGCAACCTTTTCACGCGGGATGCTCCGCAACGCTTCACGACAGTACAGGTGCGAGCCGTACAGGTCGGCCAGATCCAAGAACGTGACGCCTCGATCGTAACCGTGCTGCATCAGAGCGACCAGCTTTTCGAAGCCCATCCGAGTATGGTCGCTTTGGCGATTGCCGCCGTGCATCCCGGTTCCCAGTCCGACGCGCGACATCTTGATGTCCGTGCCGGCCAACTGGACCTCCGGCGGCGCAGGCACATCCGCTGCGGCAGCTCGCGCCGTCGACTGTTGACTTGTCAAGTAAGCGGCGGCTCCGGCCGTCGCTGCCAAAAAACCTCGGCGATCCAATCCACTCATAATCTCTACTCCGCTTTCAGGTATGACGGATATCACATTTCCGAACGGTAAGCACCCGGCCAGGAGTTTCTTGTCAATTGAGGTAGCCTTGCATCGGGGACGCAACGGGGTCGGGAGTCGTTTTCGGCCAACGATCTACCACA
>REEF01000580.1 GCA_007695205.1 Planctomycetaceae bacterium | reverse complement strand
TACGACACAAATCTCTTCCGCATCAAACTGCTCACTTCGAACCGGTCGTCCCATGATTGGTCCTCCTGAATACATGCATTGTAGTCAAGAAATCAGCTTCGTCAATAGATTAGTGGGTGGCACCTATTTAATTTTTGGCGAGCGACTGTTTCCAGCGAGTGCTTCTGCCGATGGCTGCTCAAGAAAATTGGGGCAAGTCGGCGGACAGATTGCCGGCATCTTCCACTTCGAGCTGCGCACCATGTTCCTGGCAGTCATGGCGGATGCTGTCGATCAAATCCAATGCTTGGGGTACGAGCGGCGTGCCATCTTGCGCTTCGAAGTTCACCCGTAATAATGGTTCGTTGTTGGAAGCTCGCACGTTGAACCACCATTGGGGGCGGTAACCGTCGGCGACCAGACGGTACAGGTTCCCTTCCGGATTCTCCGCGCTGTCGATCTGAAACACATCATCCACGCTCGGATACTCGGCCATTCGCGGATAATAAACCCCGACACCGTCCAGCCGCGTGACGTAGCAGTTCGCTTCGGCCGTTTCGAAACGGTTCTGCAGCATGTCGATGATCTTGCGCCCCATCTCCTGCCAATCGTCGCATTCCATTTTTAGATTGATTTCGCCGCTATGGTTCCAGCAGGCGAACGGTGCGAGGACTTGGGAGCAAGTCTCATTCGATTCCAGCAACAGGTCCCAAAACATCATCAGCGCAAACAGGCCGGAGTCAAGCAAGTAGGCGTCCGGGAAGTTGTAATGGGCTGAAGATTCTCCGCCGAAGATCGCTTTGGAGTTCAGCATGGCGACTTTGATCGAGTCCTGACCGACGCGGCAGAAAACGGGGGTTCCTCCGAAACGTCGGATCGCGTCGATGACCGAGAACGAACAGACGGCGGCAAAGACCACCGGTCCCGGACC
Organism: Planctomycetaceae bacterium; assembly: GCA_007695205.1. Taxonomy (GTDB): domain Bacteria; phylum Planctomycetota; class Planctomycetia; order Pirellulales; family Pirellulaceae; genus SKKK01. The sequence continues at coordinate 4,049 of REEF01000580.1, read as the reverse complement.
GACCTTCGTCAATGCTCGGGCTGCTAACGCCCCGAGCAACTGCGATCCGGGAACGAAGTTGCCACGTTCATCAACCAAAAAAACTCGATCGGCATCGCCGTCGAAGGCGGCGCCAAATACTGCTTGATGCTGGCGAACCGCATGTTCCAAGGCGCGAGTCTGACCGGGCAGGCCCGGGTTGGGGCGGCGATTCGGGAACCGACCATCGATCTCCTCGAAGATCGTACGAAGCTGGACATCGATCTTGAAATCGGCAAACGCCTCTTGCAAGAGTGGCGAAAAAATACTGCCGACACCATTGCCTGGATCAAGGACCAGGCATCCGGTGGCTTTCTTCAACGCATCGACGCGTTGCAGGGCAGCGCGAACAAAATCCTGATGCAGTGTCAACGGTTCGGCTGGCGGGATCGGTGTCCGGATGGCGGCCGCCGCCTCGGCCTGGTCCTGGTCAGCTTGCCACAGGGGACGCAGATGATCGACGGGGCGAATGATGCTGATGCCTCCCGATTCGGGACTACGAAGCACCATCTTGATGCCGTTGTATTCCCGTGGATTATGCGAGGCGGTGACCATCGCGCCGGCAATGGCTCCTTGGAATCGCATCCCGGCGCCCCACTGGATCATATCGGTCGTGGCGAGGTCCGCGCAAAGTGGCCGTCCGCTTGCCGCTGTAATTCCCTCGACCAGCGAGCGGTAAATCTGTGGTGATGAGAGTCTTCCGTCGCGTCCGACCAGCACGACGGGAGCCGACTCGCCCGTCACCTGGACGACGTACTGAACCAGGTACCGGCCGGCATGGAAGGCCAGTTCTTCGTTCAGTTCGTCGGGATAAACGCCGCGAAAGTCAGCTTTGCGTTGAAACTGGGCAGGGTCGAACATCGGAAACTCCAAGATCGCTAAAGGATGTTATTCAAGGCCGCCGGAGACGACGACGGCCCTGGCGACTGCGTCAGATCGCCGATTCTACTCGAACGGGTTCCTCCGTTGTACCCGGATTCAAAGCAGCCATTGTGGTGCGGCCAGCCGTCGAATCCACCGGCCTAACGACCGTAGAAGACTCGGCAGTCGGTGGTCCGAGCGTCGCCCGGTTTTTGCTGATGGGGTTCCAGTGGGCCGCTGTACCGCACATGGAAGGTGGCGCTGTCGATCGAGGCACGCGGGAGTTGATCGCGATTGCCAGCAAGTGTTGCTGCCAGATGCAACAAGGCCAGCGGTGCTTCGTCACCGGTCCGCGCCCACGCACGGCCGCCTCGCGGAAACAGCCCCTTTTCGGTCTGGCTCGCGGCCAATCCTTCTCCGATCCCCACCGCCAGTTCCAGCAAGGCTGACTTCCCCGTCGCCTGGTACAGGTCCAAGATAGCGTACAGACCATAGATCGGTTCGCGCCAATCGTCACGCTCGGTCTGCCGCTTCATTTCCCGCACCAAGGCATCGCCCAATACCAACGAGTGCTCGTCGCCATCCGCTTCGCCCGGGTCGCCGTATCCCATGGCCATCATGATCTGGCGAGCCATAGACCAATGGATGGGCTCTTCGGACAACCGATACGCCAGCGAGTAGCCCCAGAATACTCGCCCATCAGGCTTGGCGGGTCCCAGCGAATCGATGTGAGCCAAGTAGTACCCGCCGTCACCATCGGTCACCTGCTGCCACTGAAGTAGCGTGCCGTCGGTCAACATCGAACGGAACACCTGGTTCTGTGCGTCATAGGCGTGTTCTGCGTAGACCTTCAAATCGTCGATCGCCCAGGCGATCAGGCGTCGTCCCGCCGCCACCGAAGCCGGATCGCCCTGCAACAGCGCCTGGCCGCACTGCAACTGGGTCAACGGCAGTGCATGGTATCGGGAAGCTCGATGATAGGTGGCGATCATGGTCGCTTCGGTGATCTGCGGGTGCACGTGCCCCAGTGCACGGCGTGCGCGATCGTCCTTCCGCCAGAAGCTCATCTGACCGCCCCCGAGTCCCGTATCGGGATGGCGCCCCTGTTGCCAGCGATAGGCCAACCGCTCGGCCCACTCCAGCGCCCCCGCGTGCCCGTCCAGCGCGGCCAGCATGGCAGCGGCGTGGATCAGCGATGTGGACGTGTTGACGAAGGACAGGTTCCGCGTGTCGATAGGAAAGGGGATCTCCCGATCGTCGTCGAACGGATGATCCCAGTTCGGTTCGGCCGCTTGCCGATAACTGGCGTGCCGGTTGTAATCCAACGGCAGCCAGTCGGTGATATGCCCACCCCAGATGCTGCCGAGCATCTCGCGTGTCGCTTCGGGGTTGACGCGGTCCATCAGTTCGTAATACGGATGATTGGTCTTCAGCTCGTGGACGTCCGCCTGATATTCTCCGACCGGGCGATCTTCCCGCAGATCCCACGCCGTATGCCCGCCCCAATAGATCAGTCCGTTGGGTGCCCGTAGATGGTCCATGACGTGCGCTGCCGCGCGCTCGGCGGCGTCGCGGTAGACGGCCTGGCCGGTCAGCTTGGTCATCCCGTCCAGAAAACGCATCAGCGGTTGCTGGGTCGAAAAATTGCTGAGCACCCAGGTTTGGTCCTCGTATTTCCAACGCACGGGCTCCAGCGTTTCGACATGCAATCCATCGACGAACAATGGTGTTTTCCGCTGGCCGTAACGGTCCCGACCGTGTTCCAGTACGGTCGACGCGAAACGTTCCAGTACCGTTTGGAAACGTTCGAGCGACCGCGTGCGGACCTGGGCAGACAACGCAGTCTGTTCGCTACCTGCCGGATCTTTCGGAACCCCTTCGTCGGCCATCACGGACGAAAGCCCCAAGACCATCGCAAGAATGACTGCCTTTGCTGAAATTCTCATCGTCTTATTCCTTATTCTTATTTGCGAGACTTCGGAGGATCCGTGACGCCGTACGATGTCTTTCGACGAGGTGCCACGTTCGGCATTTCCAAGACCGATCGGAGTTCGATCTGGCCGCCGTAGCGGACGGCGGCGTAGTGGCGGTACCACTGGGCGGCTTGAAGGTGATCGGCTTCGGTCGAGATGGAGAGCAATCGATCGGCAAATTGATGCGGTGTTTCGTTGGTTGCGCGAGTGATCCCGGCTCGGCGCCAACGTTGGTCCATGCGATACAACCAGCGTTGCAGTTGTGCGACTTGCGGATCGATGGCGACCGATGACGCGCCAATCCATCGGTGAACCAGTCGCCGAACCAACCACACGGCGGCCAGCAGCAACAACACGCTCCAGAGCCAGGGGGCTTGAATCCATCCTCCCATCGCGACCAGAATCGCTTGAACACCGCCTTGCCGGATCGCCGCCACCGCGCGTTGCCAGCGGGCACGCCAGGCATCCCAAACCTGGTCCGCCAATGCCGACGACTGCGATTGCGGGACGCCGGCCGCCGGGGTGGCTTCGACCAGCACCCACCCTCGGTCGCGATCGTAGGCTTCGACCCAGGCATGAGCATCCCGGTTGCGAGCCAACCAGTAGCCGCCATGACGATTCCGCTCGGCTGCCACGAATCCGGTGACGTATCGGCAGGGCACTCCCACAGCGCGTAACAACATCGCGGCGCCGGTGGCGAAGTATTCGCAGTGCGCGGCGCGCTTTTCCAGAAGAAAGTACGTCAACGGATCGGCACCAGCAGCAATGGTGATCCCGACCTGATACTGATAGTTCTCCAAGAAGTATCGCTGTACCGCGGCAATCTTTTCGCCGTCCGTCGCATCTCGCCCGGCGACCCGTTCTGCCAACTCCTGTACCCGAGGATCGAAATCGGCCGGCAAAGCAGTCAAGAGCTGCCAAAGCTGTTCGTCCTGCAATGGCGATTTGACGATATTACCGCCGAGCGAATGCGGATCGAATCCATCGAGTGGCACGGCGGCCGTTTCCGACGCGATGGATGACCAGGTCATGTAGGGTCGGCCTACCGGCAGGTCTTCCGTCTCCAGGATTCCATGCAGATCGATCGTGACCTGGTCGAACGGGACCTGCAATGCCGTCAAACCGAAAGGAGCGAAGATCGTTTCCCGAAACGGTTGATTTGGCCAGATTTCCATCGGTGTCCACGATTGGGCATCC
>REEF01000969.1 GCA_007695205.1 Planctomycetaceae bacterium | reverse complement strand
CCATCACTCCATCACTCCATCACTCCAACACCCCAACACCCCAACACCCCATCATTCCATCACCCCACCATTCCACCCACCCACTGCCGAGTCCGCATCCTTCCGTTTGCGTTCTTCTTCGGTCCGGATCGTCAGCGCTTCTTCTTCGCTGGCGAACTGACCGGCTCGCAATCGTTCTTCCAGTGCCTGGTAGATGCCGGCGCGGCGAGCCATCCCGCGGAACTGGCGTTCGATATCCAGCAATCCGGTCTGCAGTTCAAAGAATTGTTCTTCGTTCCCGCACACTTCGCGCAGCAGTTCCCAATCTTCCAGCCGCAGCAGATGATCGTCCGCTTCGGGTTGGGGGAACGGCTGGCCCATCACCTGTTGATAGATCTGCGGCAGTTGGTCATCGAACTCATGTTTTTCGTACAGCCAGATCCGTCGGATCTCGTGCAATTCGGCCATCGAGATCAGTTCCAGGCCCTGGAACTCGGTCGGCCCCAGCCCTCGCGCTTCCTGTTGAGCCTCCAGCACTCGGCGCAACCAGTACTCCCGCGCCACCTTGGCGTACGGGCCGCGCACGTGCAGGGCGTCTTTGCCCTCTTTGGACACGTCCAGGTACACACGGCCGTTCATCCGGCGGAAATCCCGCCGCAATTTGTCCTTGGTGAAATCCCCCAATTCGTTCCGCAGTTCCAGCAACGGCGTCATCCACAGCTTCTCGTCGTCGTTCTTGATCATCGCCTCCATCGACCGATCCTGATCGACCACCGTACAGACCCAGCACCCGAACCGGCTGCTACCGCACGACGGCGTCGACGTATCGACCACCAGCGGGCACTCGCCATCGGCCGACGCTCCCTGGTACATCCCCAGCAGCGACTTGTTCGTATGGCCCCAGGGGTTCTTCACCTGCATCAAAAACAGCCACACATCGTCATTCGACCAGTCCTCGATGGGCGTATACACCAACGAATTCGGCAGCCCCGCATTGGGCGTCAACCGCTCCCGCACCCGCCGCTTCTCATGCTCGGCCATATTCCGAGCCCGCCGCTGACTCTCCGCCTTCCGAGTCCCCAAGACCAAAATCGCCTCGCCACTGTCCGAAACCACGTTTCGAATAAACTGGTTCGACGGATTGATCTTCATCCGACTTGTGCACCAACGGAAATTTGCCCGAGGCGCGGGGTATCCCTTGCCGATCAAATTGACCCAGAACGAGTCTCGCACGTTCGGGACGAGCCGATAGGGGATGAACGGAAGTTGCTGCTCGGCAGCCGCTTGCCGAATTCTCGCGAGCGAGGCATCTACCCAAGCGGCGACCAGCGGCTGTTCGACCAGCGTGTCCGTCGAAATCACGTAGATCGGCTTCGATCTTCGCTCAAGAGGCAATCCGCGAATCGCCAGCCAAACCAGTTGCAGAACGGCACTTGAGTCTTTGCCACCACTGTACCCCACCAACCAGGGAATTCGATCCCATGTGTACAGATGCTGAATCTCCTTGCAAATCGCTTTCACCGCCCCTGAAACCCCTCGTTCAGCTAGCAACGACCTGCCGAATAAAAGCGATTTCTTTGACCCTGACATATTCTCCAGACTCCTTTCCCGCCTTCCGCTCAACGGCTGGACGTGGTATATTTAACTTCCACGTCAAATCATATAACTTCCACTTATCCTCGTCAATTGGGAACCAGTGAGATGATGCCGGAGTATCTGGACTACAATGCGACGACCCCGATCGATGTGCGTGTTGCCGCGGTGATGACAATGTGGTTTGAAGGACCACCGGGCAACTCATCCAGTCGCACCCATGTTTACGGCCAGCGAGCCAAGGATGCGGTGGAAAAGGCACGTCAGCAGGTGGCAGATGTGATCGGAGCCAAGCCCGAAGAGATCATCTTCACCAGCGGGGCCACGGAGAGCAACAATCTGGCGATCCTCGGGTTAATAGCCCACGGCGAGCGGACCGGCCGCAGGCATATCGTTTCTACAGCCATCGAGCACAAAGCCGTATTGGAACCCTTGGTCGAAATGCAACGACGCGGTTTCGACGTCGAGTTGGCTCCAGTGACTTCTGGCGGATACGTCGAACCGGACGCGATTCTCGAGCGTCTACGCCCGGATACGCTGCTGGTCTCCGTGATGCACGCCAACAACGAGACGGGGATCCTGCAACCGGTGCACGAGATCGCCGATCTCCTCGAAGGGACGGACACCCTGTTCCACACCGATGCCGCACAAACGTTCGGCAAACAGGTCGAACAGCTACGAAGTCTGCGCTGCGATCTGATGTCCATCAGCGGACACAAGATCTACGGACCGCAGGGGATCGGTGCGTTGGTCGTCCGCCGCTCGAAATCACAACGCATGCCGTTAGGACCACTGATGTTTGGCGGTGGCCAGGAGCGCAAATTACGTCCTGGAACCACTCCGGTGGCCTTGGTGATCGGTTTGGGAGAAGCTGCCAGACTAGCATCGCGGGAATTCTCAGCGCGGGCGACGGTGGCGGCGCAAGTAAAAGAGCAACTGCTCAGGGAACTGGACTCCGTTTCGCATGCGATCAACGGCGACCAAAGCCGGTGCCAACCAAATGTATTGAATGTCTCTTTTCCCGGCGTGGACAGCGAAGCCCTGATGATGGCGTTGGGCGACAAGATGGCTGTTTCGAATGGAGCCGCTTGTACGGTAGCCAACCACGAAGCTAACCATGTTTTGACGGCGATGAGACTGGGAAGCGAGCGAATTTCTGAAGCGATTCGAATTTCCTGGGGCTTCGATGTGGCTGAGATTTCGATCACCGCATTGAAAAGGGCGATCTATCGTCTCCGTTGATGTGTGTTACTAATGTCCAAGATCGTTAACTTTTTCATCAAGTTAGCGACCAACGGGAGCGGACCAATGCCGGCCGAGCGGTAGCTCGAATTCGGTTGGCGGCCCAGCCGCCCTGTGTTACAATACGCCGCGTTGGTTCGGCCCCCAAGATTTTTTGGCTCTGGCAAGTCGCGATGAACTTCTTTGAATTCGAGTTACCGGCGATCCGGGGTATTCAGGCTGGTCGCCCCTACTATCTGACCGCCTGCCCGTTGGGGCTGTTGTCTCGGCTGTTTCCAGATAGCGATGCGGCATCATCGGTGGCAAATCAGCAGCAGCTTACGTTGAACCGTTCAAGGATTCCGGAGATCGCCAAATATGTCCTCGATAATCCGAAGTCCTACGTGCTGAACGCCCTGACCGCGGCTGTCGATCGAGCGGTTCGTTTTGCTCCAGACATATCCGAGGCAGCGGTTTGTAGCGGAAAACTCCGCATCCCGATGTCTGCGAAATTGTTGCTGCATGACGGGCAACACCGATGTGCTGGTCTGCAAGCCGCAGTAAACGCAGAGCCAAGTTTGGCTGATGAGACGATCGCAATTTTGTTGTTCGTAGACCCTGGTTTCAAGCGGACGGCACAGTTTTTCGCCGACTTGAAGGGCCACGAGCGCCGGTTGCCTCGCTCGTTGAGCATTTTGCACGATGAACGGGATCAGTATGCTCGTCTCGCCCGCCAAGTGATCCAAAATGTCGAAGTTTTCCGAGAGCATGTCGAAATGACTCGGACCACCATCTCGAATCGCTCGCGGAAGCTCTTCACGCTCAGCGCCATTTATCAAGCGACGAAAACCCTGCTGGGAGGTCTGAGCGATCCGTCTTACGATGTCAAAGTACGCACCGCCACCGAATTCTGGCGAGAGGTTGCGAGCCAGATCCCTGCCTGGCAGCAGGCGGTCAACGGAGAAGTCAGTCCGGCGGAACTCCGAAAGAACTTCATCCATTCCCATGCCATCGCGCTTGCCGCATTGGGACGAGTCGGACACAGTCTTCTGGCAGATGACCAGCGTCACTGGAAATCCAGATTGCAATCGTTGCGTCAGCTTGATTGGTCCCGTTCCAATTCGCGACTGTGGGAGGGCCGTGCGATGATCGCAGGACGATTATCCAAGGCCAGCAGTTGCGTTATCCTGACCGGCAATGCGATCAAGCACCAACTCGGTCTGGCATTGACCGCCGACGAGCAATCGTTGGAGCGGGAATTCAAGCAGCGCAGGAAGGCCTAATCACGCCGCTCCCTGGAACTTGTGCTTCCGATGCCAGGCCAGATGCTTCGGATCGGGCCACGCCGATGGGTCCTGGGGTAATCGCAATCGTAGGCCGTGATACTCGGTCAGCGGCTTTTGATCCGGACTGTCTTCGGCAAAGGCATCTTTCGCCACCAGGACCCGATAGTCGTCGTCGATCGACCACAACCCGTTGTCGAACAACCAATGGGCGTTCTTACAGAGCGCCAAGCCGTTTCGCACATCGTTGTTGCGGGAATCGGAGAATTGATGAATATGAGCCGCATCGACGATCGTGCCGCGCGCGATCATCGTCACTCGATATCCGGTCAGGGCGCACGTGTGCCGATAGGTCGGCACGATATCCAGCCGAAAACGCGCTTCGCGGCCCACGGCCAACGCATCGTCCGGGCACTCGAAACTGGCGTCCCGAGCGATCTCGTCGCTGGAGGGCACGGGCAGACCCACCAGATGGTACAAAGCATTACGTTCTGCCGGTTCGAAATAACTGGCGATCAGAATTCGCCGAGCACGATCGCGAAACTCGGGCTCTTCGAGACACTCGGCGAATGCCGGCTGGATTCGCACGTGCGTCGTCACACTCCGATGCGGCGATTTCCGGCCGTCCACCGTCAGCGCTTGCCACACGCGGTCATTGGTCAAGTGATGAAAAGGCATTCGCACATCCGGCGGCTGCGTGCGACGATGCTTGACCACCGTCCAGAACGTATCGAAAGCGTAGGACAACTCGGGCGTCAGCACCAGCGTCTCAAGCGGCAATTCACCCCGGTCGGCCATCTCCAGTAGGACCAACAGCAACAGCGGCTTATGCGGCGCACGGCCATGCTTGGCTTGATAAACCTTCAAGTTGCCAAGTCGATGCA